>CASFJL010000009.1 GCA_949295005.1 uncultured Pseudomonadota bacterium
TCCGGATTTTATGTGCTTAATTTATTTCTACTTTGGTGTTTTGATTATGATATTTTTTTTAATTTTTACTCTCTGCCCCATACTTTGACGATGAACCGATTGGTGTCGTTTCACTCCGCCGCACAGGCGCAATTTTTGCCTAAAGGCAAAACCGGCGATACCCGCGTCTCGCCTATTGCTGGTAGTCGAACCTCCTTTTCGGAGTTTCAAATCCTGCGCCCGCCAAGCAGATAGAAAAAAAACCTGCTTTTCAGCAGGTCTTTTTCTATCTGGTCGGGACGAGAGGATTCGAACCTCCGACTTCTTGCACCCCATGCAAGCGCTCTACCAGGCTGAACTACGTCCCGTATTTTTATTATTCATTAAAATAGTCACTCCATGCAAGCGCTCTACGCGCCGCGGACGCCTCCGTCAGGCTGAACGACTATCCGTATTTTTATTATTCGTTAAAATAGTCACTCCATGCAAGCGCTCTATGCGCCGCGGACGCCTCCGTCAGGCTGAACTACGTTCCGAATAACGAAATATTATATAGAACGCTTCAAAAATAAAAGCAAGCTTTTTTTATTTTGGTTGCGTATTAATCCACACCCGATGTTCTTGATGATTATCAATCAAAGAAGGAGATATTTCTTCTCCGCCCCATTCTTGCATCACAGATATCATTGCTCGATAAGAAGCCTCATTTTCAAAATGACAAGTAAGTAAGGCTTTATTTATGTGTAAATTTTTTTGAGCAAAAGCCAGTGTTAATTTCAAGCCTGCTTTAACATAGCCTTTACGACGAGCAGACGGAATAATCTGATAAGCAATATGCCCGCCGTTTAACAAAAGATAATCATTAAGCTCATGACGAATATCAAAAGAGCCGATATATTTTTCATTATCAATCAACCAAAGAGTTGTGTTAGGAACATGTCCTTCAGGCAAATCAATACCTTGTCTTTTGTTTTCAACTTCATGAAAATAATTTTTAAAATCATCTTTTTCAGCCTCAATCATTTTTGTTATGCAATGAATATCAAATAAAGATGGTTGAGCCTTATATTCCGCAATGGCATTTTTGACGGAATCTAAATATTTTGGGTCTGGTAATATAAGTTTTAGCATGTTTTTTCTCCGAAATATAAAAATATATTGCCATATAAAAATAAAAAATCTACTCTAGATTGCGTAGATAGGAGAAAAAAATGATAATTCCACAAGAAACAATAAAAGGAAGCAGAATAATTCTGCAAAAAGCAATAAAAACCATTGAGCAAGCGCGCAAACATAATGAAGAGGTAAAAAAGAGTTTACCTGAATTATCTCCGTGGTTAGGTTGGGCAACAAAAAATTATCGAGTTGAAGATAGTTATGAATATTTGTTGGGGTGTGAAGAAGAGTGGAAGAAAAGCATCGGCTTTAATTATTTGATTTTAGACCAAAATAAAAACTTTATGGGTACGATTTCTGCTCTTAATGTCAAAGAAAAAGATAAATGCTTAGAAATCGGTTATTGGATTTCAAGTTCATATGCCGGCAAAGGATATATGCAAGAAGCGGTAAAACTCATAGAAAAAGAGTTCTTTGGTCTAGGTTTTAATCGCATTGTTATTCATACAGATGTTTTGAATAAAAAATCTGCCAATGTGGCACAAAAACTTGGTTACGTTTTGGAGGGGATACAAAGGCAAGCCTTATGGAATCAAGCAGAGCAAAGGTTTAGAGATGTGAACACCTTTTCCAAATTGAGAAGTGAATATGAACAAAGTTTGCAAGCCGGATTATAAAAACAGTTTGGTTAATTTATCAAACTCAATTCTGCAATATTTTGAATGCCCGACACACCATTCAACTTTGAGTGTGTTAGACAACTTTTTGCAACAAGATTATCAAACGGTTGTCCTTTTGGTGTTAGACGGCATGGGCGTGGATATGCTTGAGCATAATCTTTCAGAAAAAAGCTTTTTAAGAAAGCATATGGTAGAAGAAATTTCCTCTGTCTTTCCGCCGACAACAACGGCAGCAACAACAAGCATTTATACGGGGCTAACGCCGCAAGAACATGGTTGGGCAGGGTGGCAATGCTATTTTAAGGAATATGATAAGAATATTGAGCTTTTTTTGAATCGAGATTTTTATAGTGGCAAAAGCTTAAAACTCAATGTTGGACAAGAGTTTTTGCCTCATAAAAAGCTTTTTGAACAAATAAACGAGCAAGGCAAATACAAGGCATATGGCGTGGCACGCTTTTGGGGTGGTTATAATGTTAAAACGATGAACGATCTCTGCAATAAGATTGCCGAATTAGCTAAAGAAAAAGATAAAAAATTTATTTTGGCATATTATAAAGAACCTGATTCTGTTATGCATCATACAGGATGTTATAGTGATAAGACTAAAACCAAGATAAAATCTTTAGATAGGCATGTGGAAGAACTGGCCAAACAATTAAAAAACGCCTTGCTGATAGTGACAGCAGACCATGGTTTGATTGATGTTAAAGAAGATGTGAGGTTAGAAAAAATCAAAGAGATTAATGATTGTTTGCGCTTACCTCCGGCCATTGAACCAAGAGCTGTGGCTTTTTATATAAAAGAGGATAAAAAGCAAGTTTTTGAAATAGAGTTTCAAAAAAGATTCGGCAAAGATTTTATTCTGCTTTCATCTGACGAATACATCAAGCAAGGTTATGCCGGAGAGGGAAAAATGCACCCTAAATTTAGAGATTTTTTGGGAGATTATATGGCCTTGGCCACAGGGAACAGTATTTTGCAATATCAAACCGAAGGAGGAGTTGATTCGGTTGAGTTTAAGGCGCACCACGCCGGTTTGACAAATAAAGAGATGATTATTCCGCTGATAGTACATATTTCAGACAAATAAAACTTGATTTTTGTCTAAAATATGCTAATAAGAAAAGATAAGAGAAATTTTTTTTATATTATTAACCAAAAAAATGAGCATATGAAAATCAAAGTTTCAAATGCTGTCAGCTTGTTCAAAGAGAATGGGCATGACTTGAAGGGTATTTTGACCATGTTAATCAATGCCATTTCAGCTGAGGTGTGTTATCCGGCAATAATACCTCGTGATTTGGCCATAAGCCCTGTGATTGATACCGTAACAATCATAGAGGGTAAAAAAGTTGTTTACGGCCTGATTGAAGAAGCCTTGGATAAGTTTCAGCCGGATTTAGAAAAGGCGAGCCAAAGGTTGCAAAATTTTCAACAAGACTATTACGAGCTCAAAGTGATAGACGCATATTTTGAAAATATGGGTGTTTGGCAATTCTTGTTTAAGAGAGGCAAACGCCGTAGATATTATCAAGAGCGTAGACGAGAGCTCCAAGAAATGAGAATAAGCGTGGAAGAATTGTTAAACATTTCGTTTTATAAATTTTCACAAGTAAACGGAACACTTAAACAATTCAAAGACGGAGTAAGACGTTTTTTGGAGATGAAATGAATTTAAGAAAGACAGATGTTTGAAGCCAAATATCTGTCTTTTTCTATTTTAAATACCAGAACACTCACATTTATAAAATAAAACTTTGACTATTTGCTAGCATTCTTTTATGATAAGGCAAAAAATAGAAAAGGAACAATATAACAATGTTACATCCATGGCATGGTGTTGAAATAGGCAAAAATATGCCGGAAATCATTACGGCAATTATAGAAGTGCCCAAAGGATCTAAAACTAAATATGAATTAGATAAATTAAGCGGTTTGTTAAAAGTTGACCGCATTTTGTATAGTGCAGTTTATTATCCGGCAAATTATGGCTTTATACCCAAGACTTATTGTGCGGATAATGACCCTTTAGATATTTTGGTCTTAGGGCAAGAACCGGTTGCGCCTTTGTCAATGGTAAGAGCAAAACCCATAGGTTTGATGAAAATGATTGATCAAGGTGAGGCTGATGATAAAATCATAGCTGTTCATGTAGATGATCCGGAATATGCTCAATATTCTTCAATTGATGACTTGCCCCAACACGTATTAAAAACAATCAAACGCTTTTTTGAGGACTATAAGGTGTTAGAGAATAAAGAAGTTAAAATTGAAGCTTTTTTAGGTCCTGTTGAAGCCAAAAAAGCCGTGATTGACGCACGTGAATTATATGAAGAAAATAAAACAACATTAGCCGGATATGGCGGATAAAAGGCAGTTTATTCTGCCTTTATTTATATGAATAGGTAACAAAATGAAATTAGCAAAAAAATTAGACATTTGGCGAGAACAAGGTTTGCTTAATGCCCAACAGCAGCAAGATATTTTGGATTTTGAAAAAAATAATAAAAAAACGGTTTTTACAAGTTCTTTATTAGCATTGGCTTTTTTTTGCATTGGTTTAGGGACAATTTCTTTAATATCGGCAAATTGGAATATAATACCTAATTTTTTCAAATTAAGTATGGATATTTTGTTTTTGATAATTAATTCAGTTGCCGTAGTTTATTTTTATAATCAAGAAAAAAACAATTGGTTTGAAGGATTATTAATTTTATATGCAACCTTAATATTAGCCAGCATAGGTCTAATTGCTCAAATTTACCAAGTACAATCTCAAGGGCTAAGCGCATTTTTGTTATGGAGTTTTCTTGTTTTTCCGTTGGTAATTATAAGCAGAAAAATAATACTTCCTCTGATTTGGTTGCCTATTTTTACCACATCTGTTATAGATGTTTTGGCAGAATTTGACATAATATATAATATTCTTCTTATGTTGGAAGAAACTTTTCCTTATGCAATTTCTATTAGTGGTATTATTCTATTTTCATATATATATAGATTCACGTCATATTATTTCAGAACCAGACTAGCTCCTCAAATTAAGGCCATGAAGTTTTGGCTGAGTTTTGATATTGTTTCATTAGTGATAATAATGGATTTAGGCTTAGGCGTTTTAGGAGAATATGGCGGAATTTCACATACAGAAGATTATAGATCTGTTATTGTGATTAGTATATTGATTTTAGTAACAATGGCTTTTGGCTATTATAGCAACAAATATAATTATTCTCGTTTATTAACCTGTGTTTTGGCAATTTTGTTAGGATTTTCAATTATTTTTATGGCACTGCCTGAAAATGAGTTGGTTTATAAATTATGGGGATTTGCCTTAACTATGTCCATCCTTATAACCGTGGCGATATATGCCCTGATTAAAAATAAAGAAAAGTTGTTAAACATTGCCACGGCGTGTATGGCAGTCAGATTATTTATTGTTTATATACAAATGTTTGGAAGCTTGCTTTCAACCGGAATAGGGTTAATTTCTTCAGGTATATTGTTCTTGAGTTTGATTTATGCATGGAAAAAATTGCACTTAAATAATTTATTGATAATAAGAGAGAAAAAATAATGAAAAAAAGAACATGGCTTATTTTAAGTTTATTGTTTCCGATAATATTTTTTGTTGGTTGGATAGGGTATATGGAAGACAAAATACAACACGCCTCAGAAATTGTTATCAGAGCAGAAGGTTATGACCCAAGAAACTTAATTTCGGGACATTATCTTTCTTTAAGATTAAATTGGCAAGAAACAGATTGTTCTCAGTTTTCAGACAATTTGTGTCATCCTAACCGTTTTGAGAGCGTTTATGAATATTATATACCGGAAGAATATGCTCAAAAGTTGGATAAGTTGGTACAAGATAAACAAGTTAAGGTAGATTTGGTTTTTGCTTATCCAAGTGACAAAAAGCCATATTTAAAAAGATTACATTTGAACGGAATTTATTGGCAAGATTGGATAAAATCTCAAAATATATAAATAAAAAAAGCCTCGTCAGAGGCTTTAATTTTTGCTATTTTTTTGGCGTGACATAATTATCAATCATTTTTTGCATCAAAATTTCATATTCGGCGTCAGATATAATACCATCTTGATTTTCATCAATTTGATTAAAAACTTGAACAGAAATTTTATGCGCTTCATCTGTTTTAAATTTTATAAATTCATTTTTAGAAACAATGCCGTCATGATTTAAGTCCATTTCATTATACTTTTTTTTCATCATCATTTTGGCACGTTGTTCCGGAGAAATTTTAATGCCTTTATCCATAATGTTTACAGATAATGTATCGTTTTGTAATATGGATTGTGGCAAAGACGTTGGCGCATCTAAAGAAAAAGCATTTTTTTTAGGTTTGGCTTTTGGTTGTTTTTTTAAAACAGGGGCGGGAGCCTGATGCAAGATAGAAGGCGCGGATTGTTGCATTTTTTGTTGTTCTTGCATTTCTTGTATTTTTTGCGTTAAATTACTTTGTTCCTCTTGACTGGGGGTATTAACAGTTTCTTGAGTAGTGTCTTCAAATTTTTTTGCTTCAGGTGTTTGGATAGCCGGTTCTGTTTTAGAAATATTTTCCTGATTATTGGGGATGGAAGGTTCTTGTTTTTCTAAAGGAAGATTTTTTTCTATAGTTTTTACAGGCTGTTGAGTTTCAATTACCGCATTATCAGTTTTTTGAGTTTGAAGATTTATATCTTCAGATGTTTTTGCCTCATTTTGTTTTGTTTCAACAGGAGCTGGTTTTACAGCTTCAGGTAAAGTTTTTTGAATGGGAGCTTTTTCAGATTCAATAGAAGTCTGATTTTTTGAGACATCATCATTAGGAGCGTTTTTTTCTAAAGGAATGTTATCTTCAGCAAAAACAGGCAAGGTATCATTGGTGAGTTCATCAATAAAATCTTCAGAAAAGAAAATAGTTTGTGCATCTTGCTCTTGAACGGCAGGAACATTTTCAGCAATATTTTGTTGTAAAGGCTCTTGTGCAAAAGCAGAAGAAATAGATAATAAAGATAACCCGATGATAGGAAATTTTTGTTTCATTTAGAAGAACTCCATACAAAATATAGAATAGTTTATGAAAATAAACAATCAAAGTCAAAAAAAATAATAAAAAAAGCCCCAAAGAAATTCTTTGGGGCAAAGAAGAATGATAAAATAGCTTAGTAAGAACGAGCGTAAATTACATCCATGATTGCCGGTTTGCCGGTCAACAAGCAAACACCTTCAGTGTTGCTTTGGTCAAGAGGCAAGCAACGAATGTTGATTTTCATAGATTTCAAAATTTCTTCGCTCTTTTCATCACCACTCCATTTACCACGGACAAAAGCCACTTTGTCTTTGCCATCACCTTCAATCCAAGTGTTAGCCTTATCAAAATAAGCCTTAAATTCTTCAGGAGTTGTAATGTCTGTACGAATATTTTCATCTAAGCGTTTTTTAGCTTTATCAAACATTTGTTTTTGAATATTTTCCAAGCGTTCGGCAATTGTGCTGACAAATTCAGCTCTGTGCGCAATTTCTTTACCTTCGGGTGTGCCGAGTTTAAGACGTTCTTTAACCATGAGGTTATCGCCTTCAACATCGCGCATACCAATCTCGCAAATAACCGGCGCACCTTTTTTGGTCCATTCCCAGAATTTATCAACGGATTTACGATCGCGTTTATCAACTTTGATTCTGATTTTTTCGGCAAAAGGCGCTTTGGTTTTGAGCTCTTTAACCAAATTATCAATATAAGCCATAACTTTAGCTTCATCATTTTCATTTTTAATCACCGGAATAATCACAACTTGATAAGGAGCAATTCTCGGTGGAACAACCATACCTTCATCATCGGCGTGAGTCATAATCACACCGCCGATAAGACGTGTTGAAACGCCCCAAGAAGAAGTGTAAGCAAATTCGGGTTGGTTATTGGCGTTGATGAAAGAAATATTAGCAGATTTGGCAAAGTTTTGCCCCAAGAAGTGAGATGTACCGGCTTGCAAAGCTTTACCGTCTTGCATCATGGCTTCCACGCAATAAGTATCAACGGCACCGGGAAATTTATCAAATTCCGGTTTGCGTCCCATAATAACCGGCATAGCCAAAGTATCTTCACAAAGTTCGCGATAAGCGTGCAACATGCGGATGGTTTCTTCTTCAGCTTCTTTAGCGGTAGCATGAGCCGTGTGACCTTCTTGCCACAAAAATTCACGCGTTCTTAAAAACAGGCGAGGGCGCATTTCCCAACGAACCACGTTTGCCCATTGGTTAACCAAAACCGGCAAATCGCGGTAAGATTTCACCCATTTAGAAAAAGAGTCGGCAATAATGGCTTCACTGGTAGGACGAACGATAAGAGGTTCATCAAGTTCGGAAGACGGAACGAGTTTGCCGTCTTTCATAGCCAAACGAGAGTGAGTGACCACAGCCATTTCTTTTGCAAAACCATCAACGTGTTCAGCTTCTTTTTGGAAGAAGGAAAGAGGAATAAACATCGGAAAATAGCAATTTTCGTGGTCAGTTTCTTTAATTTTTTCATCAAAAACATCGCGGATTCTTTCCCATATACCATAACCCCACGGTTTAATAACCATACATCCGGGGCTGGAAGAATTTTCAGCCATATCGGCTTCGGCCACAACATTTTGGTACCATTCAGGATAATTTCCTGCTCTAACATTTTTTAGTGTCATAAGTTTATTCCTTAAAAAGTTTAATATCGCAATTAAAAGCCCGCACCCCCAATGGTGCAAGCTTTTGCGAGCTTATCAAAGTTAATAAAGATTGTAAATATATAAAGTAAAGAAAAATTGTCTTGCAAAAAAAAATATCAAGAGTAGAGTCAAAAATGTAACTAATTTCAGTGGCGTTTAGGATTTTGTTTCTTCCATAACAAATTTTTTATTCCACCCAAATAAGTTATGTGGATTAACCTGTGATTGCAAAGGAATAAGAAAATGGCAACAGGAACAGTTAAATGGTTTAATAATAGAAAAGGTTATGGTTTTATTTGTCCGGATGAGGGTGGCAATGATATTTTTGTACATATTACGGCTGTGCATCAGGCAGGTATGAAGACATTAAAAGAAAATACAAAAATTTCTTATGAGCTTATGGAAGAAAAAGGTAAAACAGTTGCAGGAAATTTAAAAATTTCTCAATAATCTCAATAAATTAAGTAAAAAAGCAACAATGAGAAGGATTGTTGCTTTTTTTTTGACAAAAAGATTGCGAATAAGGAAATTTTGAGCTATAATGCGGACATTAATAACAATTTTTGGAGTTTTATCTTAATGGATATAAAAACCGCAATAGAGCTCATAGAATCAGGGCGTTTTGAAGAAATTGACATAGATGATATATGGGAATTGATAGATGTTTTATCCGCATCATCAGACCCAAGAGCGCTTCAAGCTTTAAGTAAATTGCAAAACAGCAAAATCGGGATGGCATTGCCGCAAATAAATAGGCAAATGCAATATCATATTGAGCAAAATTTATTGCAAATTGAAAATTTAGAAGCAAAAACAGATATCTTTGCGCAAAACAAACAAGGAATGCCAAAGATAGAATCTTTTTTGCCTATTTTTAGCTTTTTTAGCCGAGTTGAAGTTGAAAATAAAGAAACATCTGAAAAGGTTGATGGAAACACACTGTTTAAACAAGCTGTTGAAATAGCAAAAGTAACAGCTAAAAAAGATTTATGTACAGATAAAAATTTTAGCAAATTAAAACCAGAAGAAAGATTAAACTCATATATCAATAGCGTTGTTATGGCAATGGAAGAAACAGCATTTGTTTTGGTTTCCAATCAAATGATTGAAGATAATTTGCATAAAAAACAAGAAAATAGTGTGAATACACCAAAAGAAGCATCAAAAAATATCATGAGATTATCTAAAGAGGAAGAAAAACAAATTTCTCGTCTTGCTGAAATCAGATTTTCAGAAATGATAAATCCTAAGAGCGTGGCTAAGTTTAAGTTAAGTAACGACAATATATTGAGCACGTTTACGGCAGAGTTAAACAGAGCCTCACAAAAAGAGGTTTTAATAGAAAAGCATGCACAAACCAATGCATTGGAAAAATCAATTAAACAAGTAGATAAAAGTTTAGAACAACAATATCCTCAAACCTATGAAATGTTAAGAGCTTTTGCCAGATATCCGGATTTGAGCTTTGTTGCAGGAAAAAGCGGTCGTCATTTGTTCAGCGCCAACAAAATTGCAGAAGTGGTTCACCAACAAAATCCGGCCAAAGGTCAAAAAGAAAAAACTTTGTTTACTTTTTTGAAAGAGCAACCACAAAAGCTCAAATCTTTCAGCAGACATATTGTTTCTTCAATAAAGAAAACATATCAGCACTTAAAAGAAGCAATCGTCTTTAACTTTTCATCAGAAAAAATTGCTGGTGCTTTTAAAAAGATGTTTACTTCAGTGAAGGAGAAGGGCGAATATAAAGAAATCGGAGCAAAGACCATAGAAGGAAATCTGCGAATTATGAGTGCAACAGCAAGTAGATTGTTGCAGGCTCAAGAAGAAGCAGATCCTAACAAAAAAGTAATTGCTTGGAAAAACTTTAGAAGTGGTCTTTATAATTCTCAATTGGGTCGATTAATGGTTTTAAATCCAGAAAAGACGCAATTAGTTTCAGAAGATGTGAAAGAATATATTACAGTTACACCGATTGTAATTAATAAAAAAACATCAGTCGGAAAAACAAAGCCAACTCAAAAAGGCAAGATTCTTTCAAGTTTACTAGGTCTAAAATCAGAAAAGGTAAAATAAACGTCCATTCTCTAACGCAAGTGGTATTGGTCTATTTCGAACTTTGTTCGCCCAGCCACAAAGCTCTGCAAGTCTTACGACTGGGCTGGTATGTCTAAATCTATCTGCTTAAGTAGGTAGTGTTAAGTTCGAATAATAAAAAAAGCAGCGTTACGCTGCTTTTTTTATTAATTTTATTCTAGATTAGAATTCCATTTCTTGCAATTGGAAGAAATAAGCTTGCGGGTGATCGCAAACAGGGCATTTTTCCGGAGCTTTAGGAGATTCTACACGGTGACCACAGTTACCGCATTCCCAAATAACTTTAGTTGGGCGTTCAAAGATTTTGCCTTCACACAAAGAATCTAAAAGGGCTTGATATCTTTCTTCATGACCTTTTTCAATTTGAGCAACAGATCTGAAGAGGAAAGCAATTTTTGTAAAACCTTCTTCTTCAGCTTCTTTAGCCATACGAGAGTACATATCTGTCCACTCATAATTTTCACCGGCAGCAGCATCTTTGAGGTTAGTAATTGTGTCAGGAATTGTGTCATTATGAAGAAGTTTGAACCACAATTTTGCGTGTTCTTTTTCATTATTAGCAGTTTGTTCAAATTTTTCTGCAATAATGTTATAACCTTCTTTTTTAGCCTTAGATGCGTAGTAAGTATATTTGTTGCGAGCCATAGATTCGCCGGCAAAAGCATCCATAAGATTTTTTTCTGTTTTAGAACCTTTTAATTCCATATGTTCTCTCCAATAAAGTTAGTTAGTTTTTTTAAGCTTAAGACATTCCGGACAAATTCCTTTGAAAGAAATATCCAAGCTTTCAACAATTAATCCTGTTTGTACCAACACATTTTGGCATAAATCAGGAGCAACTTCGCAAGGTACATCATATACCTTATTACAATTTGTGCAAATGAAATGATAATGTTTTGAAAGGTTGTGGTCAAAATGAGCTGTCCCGTTCAATCCTTCAATTTTTTTTATCATTCCGTTTTGAGCCAATTGGTTTAAGTTGCGATAAACCGTGGCCAAGCTTATAGAAGGCAAATCTTTTTTCAAAACATTATAGATATAATCAGCCGTTGGATGAACCATATGTTCATTCAAAACTTCTAAAATCATTTCTCTTTGTTTAGAATATTTCATTGTCTTCTCTAAAAGTGATAATCATTATTATTATTGTTTATATGAATAAATACATCTTGTCAATCATTAAATTAGATATTATCTATATAAACAATAATTAAATTATTTAAATAGGAGACAAAATATGAATGGTGTAGAAATCAAAAAAGATATCTACTGGGTAGGTGTAAAAGATTGGAATTTGAAAGAATTTCACGGATACACCACACCAAGGGGCTCAACTTATAATTCTTATTTGATAATGGATGAAAAAATTACGTTAATAGACGGCGTAAAACATTATTTAACAGAAGAACAAGTAGCAAGAATCAAAAGTTTGGTAGATTTTTCTAAGATAGATTATGTTATAGCCAATCATATAGAACAAGACCATTCAGGCAGCATTCCCGCCATTATGAAATTGGCACCTCAAGCCAAAATAGTTACCAACGCCATGGGCAAAAAAGCTTTGGAAGACCATTATGATACCACTGGTTGGGAATATGTTATTGTTAAAACCGGAGATACTTTGAACATTGGTAAAAGAAACTTGTCTTTTGTAACCACCCCGATGTTACACTGGCCCGATTCTATGATGACCTATGATAAAGAAGACAAAATCTTATTTTCAAATGACGGTTTTGGTCAACACTATTGCACAGATGCTTTGTTTGTTAAAGAAGCTCCGTTTGATGTAATTATGAGAGAAGCACAAAGCTACTATGCCAATATTCTGTATCCTTACGGTGCGCAAGCAGAAAAAGCTTTGAATACGGCTACTGATTTAGGACTTGAAATTGATATGATAGCTCCGTCTCATGGTTGCATTTGGACCGGAGAAAAAGAAGTAAAAGCAATTTTGAGCGCTTATGACAAATGGGCATCAGGCAAAGATGAAGGAAAAGCCGTTATTGTTTATGATACAATGTGGGGCGCAACCGCAACTTTGGCCAATGCCGTTATGTCCGTATTCCAAGATGCAGGAATTCCGGTAATCAAATATTGTTTAACGCATCATGACATTTCAGAAGTTATTGTAGACTTTTTGGATGCTAAATATGTTTGCATCGGAACCCCGACCTTGAATAATGAAATGTTCCCGAGAGTGGCTGCATTTGTAACCTATATGAAAGGCTTGCAACCCAAAAACAAAAAAGGTTTTGCTTTTGGCTCATATGGTTGGAAACCTGGAGTTGTTAATAATATTCAAGCCGTATTTGAGGCTTTGGGTTGGGAAACAGTTGCTCCGTTTGAAGAAAAATACACCCCAAAATCCGATGTAGTAGAAAAAATTAAAGAGCGTGTAAAAGAAATGATTGGATAAAATAAATAAAAAGCAGTGAGTATCAAAACTCACTGCTTTTTATTTCTCCCCAATAAGTGAGAGGAATAAAGCTACTGTCACGAAGCACGACAGGATAATAAAATCCATCAATTCCTTGCTTAATTTCAATTTTTTGAGTTAACGTATCCGGTTCAATTTCTAATGTGGCTTTATGAAAAAAAGAATATCTGTTTTTTCTATAAATAGCCAATCCGTTTTTATAAAGAATAACAGTGTTTGGATAAGCTCCCAAACTATCGGTTATACGTTCGCCCCAATTTCCTTGAGGCCTTATAAATCTTTTTCGTGAAATTTTTATCAATTCCATACGGCATTCGGCTGTTTGTTTTCTATAAAGATTAACTTCAGGAATGTTACTGCTTTGCGCAAAAAATTCGCTAATTGCAGCGGAATCATTATTAAGCATTCGCTCACACAAAAGCCAAGATTGATTTTTATGTATTTGTGTTGACGATATGCTTTTATGAGTTTTTTTCTGTTGAGATTGATTCTTCCAAACAATCAAATCTTCCGTTTGTTGAAAAGACGGAAATTTTGGTTTGTTTTCACAAGCAAAGATAAAAAAGACCAATACTATTAAATAATAATTTTTCATAAGCTAATAATTTATTGTTAGAGCAAAAATAAAATAAATTTTTTTTAAGTACAAGAACAATTTTTCATTAAAATAAAAAAAAGCCATAAGAGATATTGACACAAATAATAAAAGGAGTATTGATAAGCCAAAATCAAATCACACATAATTAGGAAGAAAAAAGATGATGGCATTATTAAATCGCTTCACAAGTTTTTATGGCAAAAACTTTACGCCAAAACTTGTAGAAGTTTTAAAGAAAGGCTATGGAAAAAACGAGTTTAGAAGGGATTCTATTGCAGGTTTGACCGTAGCGGTTATTTCCATTCCATTAGCATTGGCTTTGGCCATTGCATCAGGAGTTAATCCGGCACAAGGTTTATATACAGCGATTGTTGCTGGGTTTTTTATTGCATTTTTAGGCGGTAGCCGATATCAAATCGGTGGCCCGACAGGCGCATTCGTTATTGTTATTTTTGGTGTTATGAGCGAGTTTGGCTATGAAGGTTTAGCCATGACCATGTTGGTTGCCGGATTAGCTCTTATCATTGCCGGATTATTAAGATTCGGAACATATATTAAATACATTCCATATCCGGTTGTTATCGGTTTTACGGCCGGTATTGGTTTGCTTTTGATTACCACACAGGTAAAAGATTTGCTTGGCTTAAAGATTGAAAATTTGCCGGCAGAATTTTTGCCCAAATGGGGTGCATATTTAAGTAATTTAGAAACATTTAGCTTAAGTTCCGTATTAATTGCAATTTTGTCTTTTGGAATAATTTTTTATGTAAAAGCAAAATTTCCTAAATTACCGGCATATTTATTAAGCGTTGTCGGTAGCACGATTTTTGTTGGTATTTTGAGCATTTTTAGTGTGGATGTTGTTACAATCGGTAGCCAATTTGGTGGAATTCCACACTTTTTGCCAATGCCCAAAATTCCCGATTTTGATTTAAATTTATTTTTAAAAGTAATTCCAAGTGGTTTAACCATCGCATTCTTAGCCGGTGTTGAATCTTTATTAAGTGCAACTGTTGTAGACGGTATGAGCGGTGATAACCATAATTCTAATGCAGAATTAATCGGTGAGGGTTTGGCAAACATTATCTGCTCATTCTTTATGGGTGTTCCGGCAACGGGAGCCATTGCTCGTACGGCAACAAACTTTAAGGCAAATGCATATTCTCCGGTAGCAGGCATGATGCAATCTGTTTTCTTGTTGTTGTTTATGCTTTTGTTATCACCTTTGGCAAAATACATTCCGTTGGCATGTTTGTCATCTATTTTGATTTTAATCGGATGGAATATGTTGGGCTTGGATAAAATGTATAAATTAATCGTTGGTCCAAAAGGTGACAGATACACATTGATTATCACAGTGTTGTTAACTTTGTTGGTAGATTTAAACACGGCAATCAGTGTTGGTTTTATAATGTCTAGTATTATATTTATGCATAGAATGAGCCGAGAAATGGAGATTGAAACAGATGAAACCGTTTTGGAATATGATGGAGGCGGAAGGGATTTATCTGAAGTCATGCATAATCAAGGTGTTGTTTCTTTGCGCTTTTCGGGTCCGCTGTTTTTTGGAGCCGCTTCTCAAATTTCAAGCTTTTTCAAAAAATTGAACTTGCCGCATCAACATCCAAAAGTCGTTATATTAAGAATGGGCTATGTTCCTATTGTAGATGCAACAGGTGCAAATGTAATTGTCGAGTTTGTAAAAAAACTTCAGCAAACAGATGCAAAAATTATTTTATCAAATGTCAAAAAGCAACCGCGTCGTGTTTTACACCAAGCATTTACAGAGGAAAAAATAGATATTTCCGGAATTTCAGTGGCTTCAACCTTTGAAAATGCCTTAAAAATAGCCAGAAGATATCTAAAAATGCATCACGAAGAGGTAAAAAAAAGAAGAAGCTGAATAAACTAATATAGGTATTGCTTTTTAATTTCTAAAAGCGATAATGAACAAAAAAAATTGTATGAGCAGTTTCAAACTCGGTCAATTTTAAATACTTGACAACTTTAATATATTACATATATTATATATGTAATAAAATCAATAAATAAGGATAAGAAAATGACTTTTACATTAGTTTTTATGTTTGTTATCGCTTTTAGTTTGCCAGCATTAGCCAATCCGGCTTGCGCCGTATGCACAATTGCTGTCGGTGCATCATTGGAAATTGCACGTCAATTTGGTGTTGATGATAGTGTGGTAGGTGTTTGGGCTGGTGCATTCTTGGCATTATTAGGTTTTTGGATGGTTAAATGGTTTGATAAAAAAGGCTGGAATTTTAAGGGAAGAGATTTTTGGTTAATTAGCTTAAGTGTAGCTATGGTCGGATTTATGTATATGGGGCAATTAACATATTCTCCCAAGCCAATACTTGTTTTTTATTTAGATCCGTTTTTGTTTAGCGTAATTTTAGGCGCATTAGCACTCATTTGGTCTTCAGATTTTTATCAGTGGATGAAGGCAAAAAACGGTGGGCACGCTCATTTTCCATTTGAAAAAGTGTTTGTTCCGGTAGCTACGTTGGCGTTAATCAGTGTTTGGTTTTATTACAACCCATTATGCGCTAAGGCTCCTGATGATTTAATGAATTTTATGCAATAAAAAAATGCTTCCTGAAAAGGAAGCATTTTTTTTGATGAGATAATTTACATAAAATGTCTCATATGCAAATAAATAGCCGCAATTCCGGTTGAAATAAGCATAGCCGGAATAGACCAGATAAGGAACTTCAAAAAGCTGATGGGGTGTCCCTCACGGCTAGCCATACCAGCCACAATGACGTTTGCAGATGCTGCAATTAAAGAGCCGTTACCACCAAAGCACGCACCCAAAGACAATGCCCACCAAACCGGCATCATAGCCTCACGACCGCCCATTGATTCTTCCATAGATTTAATCATTGGAATCATGGTTGCCACAAAAGGAATGTTATCAATTGCGGTTGAAACAAAAGCAGAAACCCAAATAACGAGCATAGCGGCTTTTTCAATGCTGCCATCAGTCATTTCAACAAATTTTTGACCTAATACGGTTAAAACACCGGCTTCTTCAAGACCATAGACAATAGCAAACAAACCTGCAAAGAAAAAGATTGTTGTCCAGTCAACCAAACCCAAAGCTTCTTCGACTTTATGGTCTCTTTCATTATGGTCTTCACCCAATGTGTAGAGCAAGAGCAAAACAGCAGCACCAAACATGGCAATTGTACCATTGGCAATATGGAAGTGTTCTGCCATCATAAAACCGGATATAACCGCAATTAAAATAAATAAAGATTTTTTAAGCAGGCACCAATCAGTAATGCTGTCTACTTCATTGATTTTCATTACAAGTTTTTTATGTTTGTCTGAAGTAATAATTCTTTTACCCCAAATCAAGTCAAACAAGAAAATTTGTACACACGTTACAACCAAAACAACCGGTGTAAGCTCATTTACAAAATCCATAAAAGATAAATTAAGAGCAGAACCGATTAAAATGTTTGGAGGATCTCCGATTAATGTTGCGGTACCACCGATATTTGATGCAAAAATTTCAGAAATCAAATAAGGGTAGGGGGTGATTTGCAATTTTCTTGTAATCTGGAATGTAACGGGAACAATAAGCAAAACGGTGGTTACATTGTCGAGCAAAGCAGAGAAAAAAGCTGTTACCAAAGACAAAACAATTAACAATCCTCTAGGGTTTGCCTTAACTTTTTTTGCAGCCCAAATAGCCACAAATTGAAACATACCGGATTTTTCAGAAATGCCGACAATGGTCATCATTCCGATAAGAAGTGCTAATGTATTAAAATCAATACCCTTAATAGCACTTTCTTGTGTAAGTATACCGGCAAAAATCATAACAGAAGCACCAATCAAAGCAACAACAGCTCTGTTTAATTTTTCCGTAAACAAAATGATATAACTGACAATTAAGATTGTAGAAGACAATATCATCGGGTTTAAGTCAAAAATAACATTTGACACATGAGATACTTCACCAACAGACATAAAAATCTCCTTGTTTTATATAATAGCATGGAGATGATAAAATAAATTTCTAAATGTTCACTTAATTTTTATAAATTTATTCTTTATTCTGATGAATAAAATTTATTGCACCGTATAAGGTGTTAAGTTCTTGTTCTGTTAAGTTCATTCTGGTAAAGATATTGCGTAGGTTAATCAGCATTTTTTCTTGCTTATCACCTGATTTATAATTACCGCAGTTTTGCAAAAGTTCTTCCATATGATTAACAAACATCAAAATTTTTTCTTTTGAAGTGATTTGGGTTTTATTTGTTTCAAAATAGCTTTCAGGCACATTAATTTGCGTTTTGTAAAATTCATAGCCAATAAGCAACACGGCTTGAGAAAGGTTTAAGGAAGAATGTTTAGGGTTTAAGGGAATGTTGATAATAGCATTAGCAAGGCTCACATCATAGTTGCTCAAACCGGTTCTTTCACAGCCAAACAAAATTCCGCAGCGAAGATTTTGAGCTGTTTGCTTTGCCAAATTTTGAGCCGCTGAATCAGCATTATAAATTTGTTTAATTTGGTCTCTGTGTCGAGCCGTTGCCGCATATACAAAGTTCAAATCCGCAAGAGCTTCTTGAGTAGAGGCATAAACCTTTGCGTTATATAAAATTTCTTCAGCGTTAGAGGATGCTGAAATAGCTTTTGGGGATAGATGGTCTTCTCTTGGTGCAACCAATCTCAGTTCAGAAAAACCGCAATTCATCATAGCACGTGCAGACATCCCCATATTTTCAGCCAATTGAGGATTTGCAAGAATTATTACAGGAAAATCAATCATGTTTTTATCAGTTTGGTCCTTTATTCGCCGCTCAAATCAAAAGATGCTTTTGATTTATATTTGACGGTATTTTTAGTTTGTGTTTCTGAAGTTTCTTTCGTTGTTTTGGGAATATAAGCAACACCGGCATCTTTTTGCATATAAAGATTTATAGCAGCTTTATTTGAAAAATCAATTTCTTCAACAGGCTGATTCATTATTTTTTTCATATCATTACTGTTTCTGATATATTCTCTGATTAAAGGATCATTTCTAGGGTCGTTAATTTGCTGAGCAATATCAGACTTGATTTTGTTTTTTGCATTTTGTTCAAGTAATTCAGCTTGTTTTTCACTGGAAATAATTTCTTCTTGAGAGGTTTCTTGAGCCAAACAAGGAAGAGAAAAGCACAAAAGCGCGAGTAATGTAAATTTATAATACATAATAACCTCCTAGTCTGTACCAAGAATATCAAGAGAATTAAACATCAGGTTTTCTACGTCCAATCCGGTTCCGCGTTCAAAAACCTCAATCAGGCCGTTTGTCATGCCCCCTAAAGGGTCAGTTTTAACATCAGCTTGCATAACACTATCATAAGATTCTCTAAGTTTAACAGCATAATCATGAGGCATAGATTTGATTTTTGCATCATAGCTGTCAGGAATTTTATATCCCATGCTGCGTAAATGTTCCAAAGCAGTAATCATATTGTGGCGGTTTACTTCAGGAGCAATCATTTCTTGCCCTTTTGCATCAGTATAAGTTGTAGCCTCACCAATATAGTTTAATTTTCCATGCTGTCCGCTACCGCGCCAAGTTTTAATTCCGCTTTTATCTCTGGCTCTGGCCCAAGGGTCTACCGGCAAAATTTCTCCACCGTTAGCGGTATTATCATAAACGGGAGCGTGGGTCGGATTTCCTGTTTCAGCCACATTATCACCAAAATATCCATCATTAGGATTTGGGGCCCATGGGTTTTTAGGCAATTGAGCTGAAGCATTGCCAGAAATTAATATAACACTCAAAACAGAAAGAAGGGCAATACATTTGTTCATGATTTTTCTCCCATATATACTTTCATTATACTATAATTTTGCAAAGAATGGTAGTTACAATTTAATGAAATTTGCTGTCTATACAATAAAACCGCCTCCCATAACACGCGTTCCGTCATAAAAACAGCAACCTTGCCCCGGAGCAACGCCGTAAAAGTCGTTTAATAGGGTCAATTTTACTGTTTTTTCATCAACAAAGTGAGCAATTGTCGGCACTTCTTTTTGTCTGGAACGGAGCTTAACCATAAATTCTTGAGGAGATGACGGAAGTTCTTTATCCAACCAATTTACATCTTTAATCATAACATCTTTTGTTTTAAGTTCATCAACAGAGCCGACAATTAAGCGGTTGTGTTCAATATCAAGCTTTAAGACATATAAAATACCAACATCTCCGCCAATACCCAAGCCACGTCTTTGTCCAACGGTATAATGTATTAAACCTTTGTGTTTGCCTAAAATTTTTCCTTCTTGAGTGACAATGTCACCAGATTCGTTTTTATAATCAGGTCTGATTTTTGCAATCAGTTCGGCATATTTTCCGTTTTCTACAAAACAAATATCTTGGCTATCTGATTTTTTATAAATTTCAAGTCCTGCATTTTTCAAAATTTCTCTGGTTTCATCTTTAGAATAATGAGCCAAAGGACACCGAAGCATTTGCAAATTTTTTTTATCAATATCAAACAAAAAATAACTCTGATCTTTTTTTAAGTCTTCTGCTTTATGCAGTTCCACGCCGTTTGGAGTGAGTTTGATATGAGCATAATGTCCGGTAACCAAAATGTCAGCCCCAAGTTCTCTGGCTTTGTCAGCTAAAATACCGAGTTTAATGTGCCGATTACACAATATGCAAGGAGAAGGGGTTAAACCGTTAATGTAAGATGAAGCAAAATATGACACAACATTTTGATAAAAATCAGATTTCAAATCAATAAAATGATGCTCAATTCCTATTTTGTCAGCCACAAGTTTGGCATCGGCAATGGAAGAATATTTTGGCTCATATGGAGATTGTAACAAATCCATAGTTAATCCAAACACTTGATATCCTTCATTTTTAAGCATCAATGCTGCAGCCGAACTATCCACCCCGCCGGACATGGCAACGCAAACTTTTGTTTGATGAACAGGCTTGTTTAAACCAAGAGAATTAACAGGCATATTATTTTCCTTGCTTAAGTTGAGCTAATTCCTCTTTAAGGGAAGATATTTCTTTAGAAAGTTTGTCAAATTTCTCTTCAATCGGGTCTTTTGATGATACATTCACACCATAAGCTTGAAATTTGTTTTTATTATTTTTATTTTCATGGATTGGATGAGCAGGCACACCGACAACAGTTTCATTTTCAGCCACATCTTTTAAGACAACGGCATTAGCTCCAACTTTGGCATTTTTACCGATAACAATCGGTCCCAGAACTTGAGCTCCGGCACCAATAACAACATTATCATCAAGAGTTGGATGTCTCTTTTTTCCTTTTTTATTAAAGACATTAATGCCGCCTAAGGTCACATCATGATAAAGCGTTACATTATTGCCGATTTCGGTGGTTTCACCAATAACAACGCCATTTCCGTGATCTATAAAAAAAGATTTTCCGATTTTTGCTGCCGGATGAATTTCAATACCTGTTAAAAAACGAGCAAATTGAGATAAAACGCGAGCCAAGAGCTTGAAATTTTTTTTCCAAAGAAAATGGTTGAGACGATAACATAAAATGGCATGAACACCTGATGAACATAAAAAAGCTTCTGTTCTTGAACGTGTTGCCGGATCTCTTTGAATAACGGCATCAATGTCATCAAGAAAACAATTGAAAAATTTTACCATTTTGATAATATACTCCAAAAATTAACTCTTTATATATCTTTTTTATATAATATAAAGCAAAAATAATGAAATTTAGGTTAAAAAGAGAATATATATGACAGAAGTACTTTTTAATGGTTTGGCCGGAAGATTGGAAGGGCGTTATCATCAAAGTGATAAACCCGGAGCTCCGATTGCTTTGATTTTGCATCCGCACCCGCAATATGGCGGAACAATGAACAATAAGGTTGTATATACCTTATTTAGCTGTTTTGAAAAATTGGGTTTTTCCGTATTGCGCTTTAATTTTAGAAGTGTAGGACGTTCTCAAGGTGAGTTTGAAGATGGCCCCGGAGAACTTTCAGATGCAACGATTGCATTAGATTGGTTGCAATCTGTTAATCCTGAAGCAAGACAATGTTGGATAGCAGGCTATTCTTTTGGTGCATGGATTGGATTGCAATTGTTAATGCGTCGTCCGGATATTAACAACTTTATTGCAGTTTCTCCTCCGGCAAATGAAAAAGATTTTTCATTTTTGGCGCCGTGCCCAACTTCAGGACTGATTATTCAAGGCGGTGCAGATGAGATTGTTTCTCCGCAAAGTGTTGCCACTTTGGCCAGAAGATTAAATACCCAAAGAAGTGTAGATGTGGATTTTGCTTTGCTTGAAGAGGCAGACCATATGTATAATAATCATTTGGTAGATTTGTTCAAAATTACGGGCAATTATGTTATTGAAGCGGTTAAGAAAAAAGCACCGCAAAAGAAAAGAAGAGGTCGTCGTAAAAAAATTGAAATGCAAGAGGAAGAGCCATTGATGTTGGAAGACGATTCTCAAGAAAATGATGCTGATAATTTTGATGATATGTCAGAAGAATAAAAAAAGTCGCGAAAGCGGCTTTTTTTATTGTATTTTATAACAAAACATGATAAAAGCAGAAAAAAATATTATTAATTCAAATCAAATAATTATGAAAAAAGAAAAAATATTTAATTTTCTTTTATCTCAAATTGATGAAAGAAATATATCTGGGTATATTCATAATGGAAATGTTCAGATTTTAAGTATTAGCAAAAAAAGTCAGAATATGGGCAATCTGACCAGATATCTGCGCTATGAGGATGCTGAGGATATGTCAAAATTCTTACGCAAAGAAAATATTTTTCTTCGTATGTTTGGCAAAAACAAATATCGCTCCAAATACAAGGCATATGGTTTTGATTTTGACATTATGGATGGCAGAGCAATATGCCTTCAAGAAAATATAGATAATCATCCATATTGGAAGTTAGGTGAAGAAAATTATCCTAAAAGGGTAATAGAACTCATCAATACATCTCAAAAAAATATGAAAATGTTTGAGAAAATATTGCGGCAAAGAAGTTGGCAAACGCAACCGCAAAAATATTTCAGCACTTTTGAATTGTCTGTATTACGTCATGCGCGTATGATGTTTGCCAAAGACAAATTTTTGCAAGAAGTAATAGGTTATATTGTAACCAATGCTATGGATGATTATCCAATTCGTAACAATATGACACAGATTGAAAACCCCGTAAAATATTATTTGCAGCAAACATATTTGGAAAAGTCTGATATAAATATTGTTGAAAATTATATTGATGAACTTATCAATTATTTTGCACAAATATATATGGAAAATTTTCAATATTTGGAATGTATAACTAAAAAATTGGGGTCAGATGTGCATTATACAATATTAAATGATGACGAATGGCATTCATCAGATATAAAAAAATCTCTTGAACAGATTGCCGAATTCTTAGATTTTTCATAGAAAAATAACAAAGTCTGAAAGTAAAATTTCAGGCTTTGTTGTTTTTTAAATAGTTCAAGATATAAACTCTGATAGCACTAGAAAGATTTTCATGCTTTCTTTCAGAATCAATTTGGGTCACAATTTGGTTAATTGTCAGATTTTGTTCAAGCGCAATTCTTTGCAACTCAAGCCAAAATTCTTCTTCCAAAGAAATGCTTGTTTGGTGACGATGCGCAATGATAACAGATATTTTTTTCATTTATTCTTTTTTCTGAAAGCATCAATAGAAACAACGGTAGCGGCCCCAGAGGCTTTTTTGACTTCAGGTTCTTTTTCTTCAATAACATTGGGTTGATTATCAGATAAAGAGCTATCTTCATTATTTGTACTAAAGCTCAAGCCAAATTTGGCATAAGGGTCAGCAAAATAAGTAATTGCATCAAACGGAATAACCAAGGTCTGTTGAATACCGCCAAAGCTCAAATCAACAGAAAAAGAAGAGGGGGTGACAACCAAATTTGAAAATTGATGTTGCAACACAATGGTCATTTCTTCTGGATACTGACTTTTCAGATAGTCAGAAATTTTTGTCTGAGGATGATTTGTCTGAAAAGTGATATAATAATGGTGCTCACCCGGAAGACCTTGGTTTTCAGCAATTTTTAAGGCTTCAACGACCACATTTTTCAAAGATTTTTCAATCAATTTATCATAGTTAATTTCAGTCAAAAATTCCATTATTACTCACCTTAAACAAATAAAACAAATACAATAAAAGGGTCGTTCTGTTGCTGGGTGACCCAAACCCCACTTCCAACTATCCTAAGCTAGAAGGATTTTAGTTTGTTGCGACTACAACTAAGCAGCCATTGCAACAGGAGCTACGTTATTATCGTTAGCATTCATTTATTTTGAACCGATAACGGTGGTATCTCACCGAGTACGACATACATACCTTTACTATTCCCAATCAAGCCTATTTCACCCCCATAAAATTTTGGTGGAGGTGCTGGGTACTGCCCCCAGGTCTTGAAAACCTATTTCGTACAGCCTCTAGTACCATAGCTGAAAACTCAGCAATATTTAATATAGATAATAACCTTATATTTTGCAAGCTTAATCTTTCTTGACAAAACAATGATTCGTATTATGCTTTTTACAAATAACTTATTATTAACTCAAAAAATTTACTATTATGGATAGAAAAAGAATGAAAGAAAGTCTGCAACAAAAAAGAGAGATACAACACTCTATGTTGCTGCACGCTGACGAAAATATCATTTTTAAAATGTTCGCTGAAGATGAATATCCACTTGATTCTGATGGGTTAGAGATATTATATCTGCGCAACTTTTCTCAAGATTTTATTTTAAGATGTGTTGCCAAAGGCAAATATTATAATGATGGCAAAACACTGTATAATTGGCTTTGCGGTTATCTGGGCGAAGAAAAAGCAGAAGATTTTATTTTGCAAAATGATTTTGATGAAAATATTTTGCAGCTTTTTTCCAATGAAGGACTGGAGAGAAATCAGCGTTGGGATATTTTGCAGCAAAAAGGGGCTGATGATATTTTGTATAAACACGGCTTGTATGACAAAATGTCAGCAAAAGGTTTGTATCGTCATCGTCTTTATGAGCAATATTTCCGCTCAAATTGGAAAATTATGCCGGACGATACAGATGCAATGGAATATCTGGCTCAAACCAACAATTGGAACAATATTTTGTTCAAAAATCTGATGGAACTGCGCAATAAAGAACATTTGCTGGAGTTTTTTGCTAAATATGAGAAGTTTGAAGCAATTGAGCTTGTGGATGCATATTATTTAACTGGTTTTTCTATAGGATGTGCCTATTTGCAACAAAAGAAAAAATATACGCTTTTAGCGCATGCCGGTCGGAATGGTTATATTGATTGGGATGAATATCTTAACTCAAACAAGTTTATGGAGAGAAAAGAAGCGGTCAAATATGCGGCAAAAGCTCAAAAGTGGGATGTTTTGATGAAAAACAAAAAGCATTGGGTTCTTTTGAAACACGGACATTTATGGAAGTTCATCAAATCTTTCTTCTAAAAATTTAAAGGCTGGGGAGTTTTCTTCAGCCTTTTTTTTGACAAAAAATATTTTTTATGATATTGTCAAAAAATAATTTTATTATTAATTAAAAAATTACAATTATGGATGCAAATAAAAGGTATGAAATGCTCAGATTGAATTCTTTAGAGCAGAATGATCTGGTGCTTTATGATTTATTGCGAGAAGGCAAATTTGATAAATTTCAGCAGCTTATTAAAGATGGCTATGGGTTAGATGCTTTTATCTTAAATTCAATGGTTGATAATGGGTTCGCCGATAAAATAGATGAGACAATATCTTTTTGCCGTCAATGGCATGATAATGCTTTTAACTTTTTGGTCCTTTTCTGGGGACAAGAAAAAACTGAAGATTATTGGTTTGAACATGCCGATGAAAATGTTTGGCCGAAAAAGCTGAGCAATGATGGCTTGGTGCGGCATCAACAATGGGATATTTTGTTTGAACGCGAAGCTTTTGATGAATTGGCACTCTATGCTCCGATGGATTTTTTGCAAAAAATCAAAGATGCAGAAACGCGAAAAAAAATAATTTCGGTTTTATTGACTAATAATCTTTTTGATAAGATTTTAGCTCTTGATTGGAAAGATGAATATGCATTGGCAGCTAAGATGCAGCAATATCTTTTGCATAATGATTTGAAAAAACTTCTTTCTCTTTCTATTCCTGATGTTTTTTATCTTTCTCAAGATAAATTTTATCAGTACTTATATGAGCACGGTGAACGTGACTATTTAGCAAAAAAAACCGACTATTTTGAAAAGTACGGTACTCCGGAAGAACTCATACATTATGAAAAGTATTTACCTTTGGCGGAAATAAAAAGATATGATCTAATAGATTGGGATGTCTTTTCTAAAAAATGGAGTGTTGATATTGCTTGTATTTATGCTGAAAAAGCCAAAAATTGGGACTTTTTATGCAAACATAAGAAGCATTGGTTACTTTTTAAGCATTTCCGCTTATGGCTGTTTATCAAATCTTTCTTCTGATACTATTTTTGAGGCTGGGGAGTTTTCTTCAGCCTTTTTTTAGATTTTAGATGTATAATCTCTAAAAAAGGAGAATAAAAATGACAAAGGTTGCAGTTTGGTGCAGACATAAAGAAGACGATGTTATTGCCATAGGCAGGCATATTCCGTGGAATGTTCCATCAGATACAAATTTTTTTATAGATATGGTACAAGAAAAAAATGTGGTTATGGGGCGTTTGACCTATGAGGCTTTGCCCAATCGAACAATTCCAAACTGCAAAATTTTTATTCTTACCTCAAATTATGCATATAAACCCTCAGATAAAGAGAATCATTTTGTTGTCGATGATATAAATTTTTTCAAAGATTTTGCTGAAGATTTATATATAGCAGGCGGAAGAGGGGTTTATGAAGAATTTTTAACCAAAGGTAATAAACTTTTGCCCGATATTGTTATGGATTGCGTTTATGAAGGAAAAATGCAAAGCGGTTTAAAAGGTGAAAAAATAGCAATTTCAGCCTGCATTTCCATATTGCAAAAAAAATATATAAAAGTAGCACAATTCATGAAAGATGATGTACAAAGAAATATGTACGTTAAAAGAGGCGAATTTGTAGACCAAACGGTTATGAAAAACTTATTAACACTAATGCAAAAATAATTAAAAAAACATATTGACATTCATACAAATATGAGTATTATGCCGTCTTCAGTTAATTAATTCACGGTATTTTTTAGAGCAAATTATGAAAGTACAATATCAAAAATTTTGCCTGACACCGCAGGTGAAAGAGGCTGTTTTTTGCATTGAAGACACGAAGAGATTAAGTTCTTTATCAGTGCAAGATTTGGTGCAGCTCAAAGCAGAATTATATGGTTTGTACAATTATAGCAATGAAGAATTAAGTGAGTATTTTAACACATCTAAAGGCAAAAGAATTTGTCAGACACAAAAGTCAAATGATGAAGAAATGATAGTGCAAAAAGCCTTGATTAGGTTAAATGCGCATGCCAGAAAAAGAATGCTTAAAATAGCCAAAGATTACAAGGCAAAAAATCCTTCATCAACCCGTAAAGACATTCAAGATTTGTCATTCATATTTAGAAATAACGGCAAAGATTTTAATGTTTATCCGGAAGTCAGAATAATGAATAGTGAAGTTTCTTGGTATTATCATCAAAAGATTATACAAAGAAAAAGTTCATTGTGGCAAAAACTGGCACACAAAAGAGTTTCTAAAGTTTGGCACTCAGCAAAAGAAACCATACAAAGCTGTTTGTCAAAAGTAGAATATTTACTGACAGATGATAGTTCTCCATCTTCAGTAAAAATAACTCCGCAAGGAGTATCCCCCATAAAACACCTAGAGAGAACTCACTAATTAATTATAAAGTTATAAACTCCAAACAACAAAACCTCGCTATTTGATAGCGAGGTTTTGTTGTAAAATACTTTAAGCTAAATGTCAGATAATCCGGCTTCTTTATAATCAATTTTAATCTTGAAATTAGAGCCATATGCATCAAGCAAGCTATTTGCATTTTCTTGCATAATTTCCATATCTGCTTTTGTTGTTAAAGCGTTTAATTCCTCCTCTCCAAGTTGTTTTTGAGCAATAATATTTTTGATTGCTACGGCAACAATGCTTGTTTTATCCATATTAAACACTTTCGGTGCATCAAGAGCTTCTTGGAACATTTCTTTCATTTGCAAAGCATTAAGGTTTGCAAAGGTTTCATTTTGTTTTAAGGGTTTTGTCGTATTAAGTTTTAAGCCAAAACGAGAGGCCACTTCATTAATATTATCACCATTTTCCAAATCATGAGTAACATCATTGATAATTTCTTGAGCAATGGCGTTTCTTTCATTGGCTTCCCAAATTTCTTCAATTTGTGGGCGAACTTTTTCAATGTCAATCAAGTGAGCTTCTTTAACCTCATCAACATTTACCAAAACAAAACCATCTTCTTCTTCCAAAAATTGGCTGACTTCATTAGGATTATATGAAAAAACAGTATCAATAAAATCTTCAGATTTTAAGAGTTTTTCTTGTCCTTTTGAGATAGATTTTGCATTTCCGGCATCATCCAAATCTTCAACTTTATGGATTTTTACTTTATTATCCTTTGCAATATCAGCAAAAGACTTGCCGGCACCGATTTCATCTTCAATTTGAGCAATTTTGTCATAAGCAATATCAAAAGCGTTATTTTTTCTGATATCTTTAACAATTTGCGCAAAAGCTTTATCTTTAGGCATTTCTTTTTTTGCTTGTATACCGATTAACTTCATAATATGCCATCCCATATCAGATTGAACAGGGCCGGCAACTTCATTGATTTTAGCGGCAAACATTCTGTCACCCATATCGGCAATAAGCTCATCTTTTGCAACCCATCCAAGCTCGGTGGCAGATTTATCTTGTTGAGCCATTTCTTGCGCAACCTTATAAAAATCTTCACCTTTATCTAAGCGTTGAGCAGCTTTGAAGGCATCATCTTCATTATCAAAGACCATTTGCAGCAAGTTTCTTTTTTCCGGTGTTACAAATTGATTAATGTGCTCATCATAATAAGATTGGATTTCTTCTTGAGAAGGAGTGATATTTTGAGCAATATCATCAACAGACAACACAATAAAAGAAGCATCTCTTTTTTCAGGTTCAGTAAACTGAGCAGAAAAATCTTGATAATATTGTTCCAATTCATCTTGAGAAATTTTTCTGTCAATTTTCAAATCATCATTATTAATGACAATATATTTAAAAACTTTTCTTTGATTTGCAACTTTTTCCAAATAAGGTTTCATAAAACTAGGAAAGTTAAAACCATCAACAATAGCATAAACGAGATGTTGTTTAATAATATCTTGTTTTAATGTTTCAATATATTTATTTTCATTCCAGCCGGAGAGGGCGAGCAAGCGGTTGAATTTTTCTTTATTAAAACGACCGTCTGCGTCCAAAAACTCAGCTTGAGAGAAAATAATATTTCTGACATAAGCATTGCTGATACTAACGCCAAGTTCATTTGCTGTTTGAGATAAAATACCGTTTGTTAAATCTTTTTGAATAATGTTTTGCAAAATAGCCAATTTCATGGCGTCATTAATTTCCATGTCATTTCCAAAAAGATTTGAAGCCATTTGCAACTCGTGCATATATTCTTCATTAAGTTCAGATTTATTAATTTTGTAGGACCCAACCTCAATAACAGGGTTATTTTTTCCGGCGCTGCCGATATAGCTTGTAATACCGAATAAAGAAACAAAACTTAAGGCGGTTAGGGTCAAAATAACCTTAATAAGCCAAGAATCTTTAAATTTAGACAATTTAGTAATCATATTCAAACAACCTTATTTAAATTATTATTTTTTGAAATTATAATTAAAAATAATCAGATGTCTTTATAAATTTACAAATAATGCACGAAAATCTTTATAAAATAATTATGTTGAAAAGTTTTTTTATCTGGAAAATTAAAATTTGATGTGCTAAATAAAAGTCAAATATGTTTTTTAATAAAAATAAGGATGAAAAAAATGGCTAGAAAAATTATGATTGCCGGCAACTGGAAAATGAACGGTCTGTTAGAAGATGGTGTTGCTTTGGCAAAAGGTGTTGCCGCAGAGGTAAAAGCAGTGGGAAAACCTGAATGTGAGTTTTTGGTATGCCCGCCGTTCACATTGTTGACTTCAGTTAAAAAAGCTTTAAGAGGCGCAAAAGTTGCTTTAGGCGCGCAAGATTGCCATTTTAATGAAAAAGGCGCTCACACGGGAGATATTAGTCCGGTGATGCTTAAAGATGCCGGTTGTCAATATGTTATTACCGGCCACTCTGAAAGAAGAGCAGACCACAAAGAAAGCAATGAATTAATTTGCAAAAAATCTCAAGCTGCTTATAATGCCGGCTTAAAAGTTATTATCTGCATTGGAGAAACTTTAGCAGAACGAGATGCCGGTAAAACCATTGATGTTTGCACACAACAAATTTTGGGTTCAGTTCCAGATACGGCAACAGCTTCCAACACGGTTATTGCTTATGAGCCTGTATGGGCTATTGGTACAGGCAAAACTCCGACAGCTGAAGATGTTGAAGAAGTTCACGCAGCAGTTAGAAAAGTATTAGCTAAGAAATTAGGCAAAGGCAATGCCAACAAAATGCGCATTTTATACGGTGGTTCTGTAAAACCGAGCAATGCAAAAGAGTTTTTATCATTGCCAGATGTTGATGGTGCTTTGATTGGTGGTGCAAGTCTTAAAGTTGCAGATTTCATCAGCATTGCTAAAAATGCAGGTTTCTAATATTGTAAGGATATAAAAATGGGAACAGTTTTATTAGTAGTTCACTTGATTGTTGCAATCTTTTTGGTTGCCGTAATTTTGTTGCAACGCTCAGAAGGCGGCGCGCTTAATGGTTTGGGCGGCGGCAGTGGAGCTAACAGCTTTTTAACAGCCAGAGGCAAAGGCAACTTTTTAACACGCTTAACTGCAATTTTGGCAACAATTTTTATTTTGACCAGTATTTCATTATCTATATATCACAAAGGTTTTGAACAACGTGCAAACTCAATTTTGGACGTTCAGACTTCGGCACCAAGTGTTCCGAATGCAGAACCTCAAGCTCCGGTAGCTGATTAATGAAGCAAACGAGTTAACATAGAGGCACCTTTAACAAGGAAGGTGCCTCTCTCACTTTAAATTAAAAGGAAAAGATATGTCAGAAAAAACAAAATTTATTTTTATCACCGGCGGTGTTGTATCATCATTAGGTAAGGGATTAGCTTCAGCTTCCTTAGCTTCTGTTTTACAATCCAGAGGTTTTAAGGTTCGTATGAGAAAACTTGATCCATACTTGAACGTGGACCCCGGAACAATGAGCCCATATCAACACGGTGAAGTTTATGTAACCGATGATGGCGCAGAAACAGACTTAGATTTAGGTCACTATGAAAGATTTTCCGGCGTATCATGCCACAAAACAGATAGCATCACCACAGGAAAAATTTATCAAAGAGTTATCGATAAAGAGCGTCGTGGTGATTATTTAGGTGCAACAATACAAGTAGTTCCTCATGTAACAAATGAGATTAAAGATTTTATATTGTCAGACATTACGGATGAAGATTTTATTTTATGTGAAATCGGCGGTACGGTTGGTGATATTGAAGGTCAACCATATTTGGAAGCTATTCGTCAAATTGCCTATGATTTAGGCCGTGAAAGAGCAATGTTCATTCACGTTACATTGTTGCCTTATATTCCTGCAGCCGGCGAGTTAAAAACCAAACCAACGCAACACTCTGTAAAAAAATTGCAAGAATACGGAATCCAACCGGATATGTTGCTTTGTCGTTCTCAATGTGAAATTCCGCAAAATGAAAAGAAAAAAATTGCTTTGTTCTGCAATATCAGAGAAGAAAATGTTATTGCAGCATTGGATGTAGACAATATTTATCAAGTGCCAATTGCATATTCTCATGAAGGAATGGACAAACAAGTTTGCAAACATTTTGGCATTGAATGTGAGGGTGAGCCAGATTTAAGTAAATGGGAAAGAATTGTTGATATAATCCGTCATCCGGCCGGAGAGGTTAAAATTGCCGTTGTCGGAAAATATATGCAATTGTTGGAAGCATATAAGTCTATTCATGAGGCTTTGGTTCACGGTGGTATTGCCAATAAATATAAAGTAAAAATCAAATGGGTAGATTCTGAACTTTTAGAAAAAAGCGAGCCGGATATATATTTGTCTGATGTTTCTGCAATTTTGGTTCCGGGTGGCTTTGGACAACGCGGAACAGACGGAAAAATTGCCGCAATCAAATATGCCAGAGAAAATGACATTCCGTTTTTGGGAATTTGCTATGGTATGCAAATGGCAGTTATTGAAACAATGCAACACGTGGCCGGTGTTAAAAACGCTTATACCACAGAATTGCGTTCAAACTGTGAACCGGTTGTTGGTTTAATGACTGAATGGGAAAAAGACGGTGACAAAGAAAAACGCTCTAAAGACGGAGATTTGGGCGGAACCATGCGTTTGGGAGCTTATCCATGCGTTTTGGCAAAAGATTCTTTGGTTAGAAAAATTTACGGCACGGATAAAATTTCAGAACGCCACCGTCACCGTTATGAGGTAAACTTGGCTTATGAAAAACAATTAAATGATGCCGGCATGATTGTAACCGGAAAATCTCCGGATGGTCGCCTGCCTGAAATTGTTGAAATTCCGGCCAACAAATGGTTTGTGGGTGTTCAATTTCATCCGGAATTAAAATCCAGACCGTTTGACCCGCATCCTTTGTTTGTTTCATTTGTTAAAGCCGCAATTGAAAAACAACAAGAAGCAAAATAAAAAGAATAAGCCACCGATAAAAAGGTGGCTTTTTTTATTGCATTTAAGCAAAATAGAGTTATAAAAAAGTATCATTTTTATTATTAATTTATACAATTATGGAAAAAGAAAAAGTTATAGAAACATTGTGTAGTATTTTCAAATCGCTGCCTTTAGTTAAAGCAAATTGCTTGACGGAGATTAATGCAGAAAATTTGCAAGAATTTAATTGTTTGGTCTGCGGAAATGATACAATAAGTCTGACATTGGCAAAAAGCACAAAAGCCGTCCATTCTTTTTATTCAAGTTATTATTTGGATATGGATGTTTGGAAATATCCGAAAGAAACAGACTATCAGTTATTTCATCAAAAATTGAAAGACGTTCATTTAATAGGGAAAACGCTTTTTTTGGGGCATTTTGAATATTTGAAAGTTTTACAACAAGTTTATCCAAATTTAGTAGATAAATTTTTGCTCTATATACCAAAATCTGAGGAAGATTGCATCAAGCAAATGGTAGATTTATCTAAAAAAGATGATTTCCAATAATATCTGAATGTTTAAATAAAATAAGAAGAGAGTTCATAACTTTTTTGTTATGAACTCTTTTGTATTAGAAACACATAAATTTTTGTTGCAATTTGAAAAAAGAGTGTTATAAGAAGCAAAGATTTAATATAAGTAACAATAATATTTGTTGCAAGAATGTTCCTCTCAGAAAGAAAAAGATGTAGATTTGTAAAGAGAGAAACTGATATTCGGAATTAGGATTCCGTAAGAGTAAGATATATAAATAATCAAAAAACGAGTTTATATGCAAATAAATAAAAAGCATTGCCAAAAGAATTTTTTATGATATAGAAAACAAATATGTATAATCATGAAAGGCGAATAATGGTACAAAGAATAATAAAAATTGGAAATTTTGAGATTTCTAATAACAACCCAATGGCTTTGTTGGCAGGTCCTTGCCAAATAGAGAGTCACGATCATGCAATGATGATTGCCGAAGAAATGGTCAAAATCACACGAGAATTAGGAATAAATTATATTTTCAAAGCCTCTTTTGACAAAGCCAACCGCACATCCATTAATGGTGCCAGAGGTGTTGGTATTGAAGAAGGTATCAGAACATTTTCTGATATAAAGAAAAAATATCCAAACTTGCCGATTGTAACAGATGTTCATGAAAGAGAACAATGTGCCAAAATTGCACCTTATGTAGATATGTTGCAGATTCCTGCTTTTTTGTGCAGACAAACAGATTTGGTTGTTGCCGCAGCCAAAACAGGAAAGGTTGTAAACATTAAAAAAGGTCAATTTATGGCTCCATGGGATATGAAAAATGTTGTGAAAAAATGTGATGACACCGGAAACCACAATATTTGCCTAACCGAGCGCGGCGCATCTTTTGGTTATAACACATTGGTAACAGATATGAGAAGTTTTCCGCAAATGGCAAAAGATACCGGATGCCCTGTGATTATGGATGCCACGCATGCTGTTCAACAACCCGGAGGCTTGGGCGGATGCACAGGCGGACAAAGAGAGTTTGCTCCTGTTTTGGCCAGAGCTGCTGTTGCCGTAGGTGTTGCTGCCGTATTTATGGAAACACACGAAAATCCGGATAAAGCATTGTCTGATGGTCCGAATACAATAGCGTTAAGAGATATGAAACGCGTTTTATCAGAGTTACAAGCTTATGATAAAATAACCAAAGAAGTTGTTGCTCCATATTATGAACCAATTGTGGCTCAAGCAGCCAATATGTAATATTTAGCCCCGCAAGGGGCTATTTTTTTAGAGAATAAAATGAAGTTTGAAGACGAGGGATATATCATTAACATAAAAAAACACGGCGAAAGTTCCGCAATTTTAAGTGTTTTAACGAGAAAAAACGGAAAAGTCGTCGGTTTTGTGAAAAATGCATTGTCAAAAAAGAACTTAAGCACATTTCAATTAGGCAATAAGGTAAAAATTGAAGCTTATGCCAGAGTTGATGAAAATATGTTGAGCTTAAAAGTAGAACTGATTTCTCCGGATACGGTCAATTTTTTGAACAATTCTCAAAAGTTAGAAACTTTGGCCTCTCTTTGTAGCCTGAGTAATATCTGCATGCCCGAACAAATGCCGATAGATATGTTATATCAATATTTAGAAAAATTTTTTATTGATATTAATCAAGAAAATTGGTTGTCAAATTATGCGTATTTTGAATTTTATTTACTTGATTTTTTAGGAATTTCTCTTGATTTGAGCGAGTGTTCCGCAACTGGAACAACTAAAAACTTATATTATGTTTCCCCAAAAACAGGGAAAGCTGTCTGCAAAGAAGCGGGTGCTCCATATCAGAATAGACTGTTTTTATATCCTCATTTTATTGTTAACAAAAATTTTTTTCCATCAGCGGAAGAATTAAAAAATCTGTTAAAAATGACGGAGTTTTTCCTAAATAAAAACTTTTTTCAAACTCATAGCTTGAAATTCCCGCCAAGCCGTGCTAATTTGCTATCAAATTTAGGATTATAACAGGTAAAAAGATGGCTGAAACAGAAGAAAAAATAAAAGATGTGCATTTGGCGGAAGAGTTAAGCAACCGCTATTTATCTTACGCAATGTCCACAATTGTTGACCGAGCTTTGCCCGATGTCAGAGACGGCTTAAAACCGGTACATAGACGTTTGCTTTATGCAATGCGCCAATTGTATTTGGACCCAAAGTCTGGTTTTAAGAAATGTGCGCGTGTGGTCGGTGATGTTATCGGTAAATATCACCCACATGGTGATACGGCAGTATATGGCGCCATGGTGCGTTTGGCACAAGATTTTTCAGTCAGATATCCTTTGGTGGACGGGCAGGGAAACTTTGGTAATATTGATGGTGACGGTGCCGCTGCCATGCGTTATACTGAAGCCAGATTAACTGAGTTTGCCATTGCCATGATGGAAGGCTTGAATGAAGACGCTGTTGATTTCCGTGATACTTATGACGGCGAGGAAAGCGAACCTGTTGTTATGCCTTCAATGGTGCCAAACCTGTTGTGCAACGGTTCTGTCGGTATTGCCGTTGGTATGGCCACAAACATTCCGCCGCATAACTTAAGTGAAGTTTGCGATGCTTTGTTGTATTTAATTGAAAACCCCGATTGCGGAATGGAACCTTTAGTTAAAAGAATTAAAGGTCCTGATTTTCCGACAGGTGGTGTGATTATTGATAAGTTTTCTACAATTTTAGACGCCTATACACAAGGAAAAGGCACTTTCCGCATTCGTGCAAAATGGGAGAAAGAAGACTTAGGCCACGGACAATATCAAATTGTGGTCACAGAAATCCCGTATCAGGTTGTAAAATCTAAATTAATTGAAAAAATTGCAGCCTTGTTGGTAGATAAAAAATTGCCAATGCTAAATGATATCAGAGATGAGTCATCGCATGATGTTCGTATTGTATTAGAGCCTAAGAATAGAAGTGTAGATGCTTTTTTGTTGATGGAACATTTATTTAAGCAAACGGATTTGGAAGTTCGTTTCACGATGAATATGAATGTTTTGGATTCTGATACCGTTCCAAGAGTAATGAGCATTAAAGAGGTTTTGTCTGAGTTTTTGAATCACAGACACAATGTGTTGAAACGCCGTGTAAACTTCCGTTTGAACAAGATTATTGCTCGTATGGAACTTTTGAGCGGTTATTTAATTGCATATCTCAACTTAGATGAAGTAATTAGAATTATCCGTGAAGAAGATGAGCCCAAAACAGAATTAATGAAAAAGTTTGAGCTAACAGATAATCAAGCTGAAGCCATTTTGAACATGAAACTGCGTTCTTTGCGCAAGTTGGAAGAAATGGAAATCAGAAAAGAATATGATGATTTGTCAGCAGAAAAAGGTGAGTTGGAGGCTTTGCTCTCTGATGAACATAAACGCTGGGAAGCCATAGCTAATGAAATTAAATTAACAAGAGAAAAATTTGGCAAAAAAACAGCTTTAGGCAAACGCCGCACTGAATTTGCTGAAATTTCTGAAGAAATAGATGTACCGGTAGAAGCCTTTATTGAAAAAGAGCCGATTACCGTGATTTTGTCTCAAAAAGGTTGGATAAGAGCTTTGAAAGGCTACAGCAATTTGAACGAAGACTTCAAGTTCAAAGATGATGATTCTTTGTTAATAGCCATTCATGCGCAAACGACAGACAAAATTATATTATTTGATACTTCAGGCAAGTTTTTCAATATTCCTGCAAATGAGATTCCATGCGGAAGAGGCTTTGGTCAGCCGTTGCGTTTGATGATAGACTTGGGTATCAATGACAATATTACAGAAATGTTTGTCTTTGATCCAAAAGCAAAATATTTGATAGCATCAAACACAGGGCGCGGTTTTGTTGTGGATGAAAATCATATTTTGGCTCAAACCAGAAATGGTAGAAAGATTATGAATGTGGAAGCCGGAGAATATACCAAGTTCTGCAAGAGAATGGATGGAGATATGGTTGCTGTTATTGGTGATAATCGCAAGCTTTTGGTCTTTAAGGCAGAAGAAGTTCCAAGCATGGCCAGAGGTAGAGGAGTGTCTTTGCAAAAATATAAAGACGGCGGCTTGAGTGATATTCAAATCTTTAAGGAAAGTGAAGGCTTTACCTATAATCGAGCAGGCGGAACAAAGACGGAAACAGAATTGTTAACATGGTTGGGACACCGTGCTCAAGTGGGCAAATTGGCACCGTTTGGTTTTCCGAAAAACAATAAATTTTTGAAAGAAACAAAGGAGTAAATAAAGCAGGCATATGCCTGCTTTGTATTTATTTTATGGCAGAAATTTTATTTGAATATGTAAGACAAGGTCAATATATTAAGGTTAGCGCAATTGAAACAGAAACCAAAACGGAAGTCTGTGTGGTTGTTCCGACCGGATTAAGTGAACAAGAAATGCAAATTCAGGCCTTAAAAAAGTTAAATTATGTCTTAAAAAAGAAAGCTGAAGAGGAGTAATATATGTTAACAGATATTGAAATTTCACAGAATGCAAAACTTTATCCTATTGAAAAGATTGCTTCTCAAATTGGCTTAAAATCAGATGATATTGAATTTTATGGAAAATATAAGGCCAAATTATCAGCTGAAAAAATAAAAGAGATTCTAAATTCAGATAAAAAAGACGGCAAACTCATTTTGGTTACAGCCATCACACCCACCTCAGCCGGAGAAGGAAAATCAACAGTTTCCATCGGTTTGGGAGATGCTTTGCATCGTTTGAACAAAAAAGCAATAATTGCCTTAAGAGAACCATCGTTAGGCCCTTGTTTTGGCACAAAAGGTGGTGCCACCGGCGGTGGATACTCACAAATTGTGCCTATGGAAGACATTAATTTACATTTCACCGGTGATATTCACGCCATAACAACTGCCGCAAATTTATTAGCCTCAATGATTGATAATCATCTGTACCAAGGAAATAAACTTAATTTAGATGAAAATTCAATCACATGGAAAAGATGTTTGGATTTAAATGATCGAACTTTAAGAGATATTACCATTGCACAAGGCGCCAAAATTAACGGAGTGGAAAGAAAAGCCAAGTTTTGCATCAGTGTTGCCAGTGAGGTAATGGCAATATTGTGTTTGGCAGAAAATATGACTGACTTGAAAGACCGTTTAGGCAAAATCATTATCGGTAAAAATAAAGATGGAAATTTTGTTTTTGCTAAAGATTTGAAAGCGGTTGGAGCAATGGCAGCCGTATTAAAAGATGCTATCAACCCCAATTTGGTTCAAACATTGGAGCATACACCGGTTTTGGTGCACGGAGGACCGTTTGCTAATATTGCGCATGGATGTAATAGTCTTGTTGCGACTAAGACAGCATTAAAATTGGCTGATTATGTTGTAACAGAAGCCGGATTTGGTGCAGATTTAGGGGCTGAAAAGTTTTTTGACATTAAGTGTCGCAAAGGAAATCTAAAGCCTTCAGTTGCGGTTATTGTAGCAACCATAAGAGCCTTAAAAATGCATGGCGGCATGAATAAAGAAGATTTAGCACAAGAGAACTTAAAGGCCTTGAATGAAGGATTTGAAAACTTAAGAACACATATTGAAAATATACAAAAATATGGACTTCCGGTGGTGGTTGCCGTTAATAAGTTTGCCTCAGATACAGACAAAGAAATAGATTTATTGATGAAAAAAACAAAAGAAATGGGAGTTCAAGCCGTTTTGTCTGAAGGTTGGGAGAAGGGCGGAGCCGGTGTTGAAAATTTGGCAAAAATTGTTATTAAAGAAGCAAAACAAGACAATAATTTCCATTATTTGTATGAAGATGAGGCTGATTTAGAAGATAAAATAAAGATGATAGCCAAAGAAATTTATAGAGCAAATTGGGCAGAAATACCGGAAAATATTGCCAGAAAATTAATCAGATATCAAAAAGAAGGTTATGGAAACCTGCCGATTTGTATTGCTAAAACACAAAACTCCATATCTCATGATAAAGCCTTAAGAAACGCGCCAAAAGATTATATTTTGCCAATTAGAGATGTCTCATTGTCTGCTGGAGCAGGATTTGTGGTTGCTTTTGCCGGAAATATTGTGGATATGCCTGGGTTGCCGGAACATCCTGCGGCAGAAAATATAGATGTTGATGAAAATGGAAAAATTTCCGGCTTGTTTTAAGACAAAAGAATAGGCTGTGGATAAGTTTTTATCTGTTACTTTAATATTTAAAAATCAAAAAAAATATTATACACTACGCAAGATGAGTGATGATATGGGGATATTTTCACTCATCAAAAAGGGGAAAATATCAAAAATTAGGGAATATATTTATGTCAAATCAAGGACCTAAGACACAATCGTCAATACCTCAATTTATGTCTGAAAAAAGTTTAATTGATTATAAAGATGAAAATACGTCATCAACATGGTTGGCCAATAATTTAACGCGTTTAATGATTGGCATATCCATATTATGGTTTATCATTGTATTGATATATATTACCCAATTTTTTGGTTGGTCAAATTTGTTTTTAATGATGCCAGACGAGTTTGGCGGATTCTTAGCCGGAGTAACTTTACCATTGGCAATTATATGGGTGGTTATGGCATATATAGACAGAGGCACAAGTTTTAAGAATGAAGCCAAATTTTTGCGCGCTTATATGAATCAATTGGTTTATCCAGAAGAAGGAGGAGCGCAAACAGCCAAAGCAATGGCAGACGCCATACGTTCCCAAGTAAGTGAGTTGCAAGAAGTTACAAAATATGCCATGCAACAAACAGAAATTATAAAACAAGAATTAAGTGAAAGAGTAAATGATTTTTCAAAATTAGTTGCAACACTAGATAATTATTCTTCTCATACAATTGTAGAATTAACAGACGGTGTTAAAACACTTGTTAAAAACTTTGATTATGTTGCAAACAAAGCACAAACATCATCAGACGCATTTAAAGGTTATGTTAGCGATTTTTCTTTGTCAGCAGAAAATATTCAACAAAATTGTCAGTTATTATTTGATAAAATTGTTCCCAATGTTGAAGATTTGAAAAAGACCAGTGAAATGTTTCAGTCCTTGGCAGATGAAAATGTCAACAAAATGAGCAAAGCAAATCAAACACTGGCAGATTTTGGAAATATGACAGTAAAAAGTGTTTCCGGTGTTGCCGAATTATTAGACAGTCAAACCAACAAGTTGGATCAAACAGTTCAAAATGTTATAAATGCTTGTGATGTGATTGCAGAAAAAATTAATCATAAGATTGTAGAAATTGATGATGCAATGAGCAATCAGACAGTGGCAATAGACAATTATTTAACCAGAATGTCAGACCAAATAAAAGCCAATATCAATAATATGGATGTTGATTTTAAAACTCAAAACAGCCAAATTGCTCAATATATTAACAATATAAAACAAACTGTTAACAGCAGTATTGATGATATTGGTTCAATATTTGAACATCAAAATGATACAATAACAGGATATATGAATGGTTTAAATGATTTTTCAGAGGCATTAAGCTCAAAGTTCAATTTACATAATCGTCAAATGTCATCAGAAGTAGAAAAAATCATTTCAAAATCAAATTTGGTAGAAGAAACAATTGGCATACAAGTTAAAAATTTGCAAGGATTGTCAGATAAAATTGAAGAAAATGTCAAATCTTTGGAAAATAGCTTAACGGATAGCACAGACAAGGTGGAAAAATCTTCCGCAAAAATGGTGATGAATATGGAAGATATCATATCTCAGAGCGAAGATTGTCAAAACAAAATGTCTGCAATATCTCAACAATATATAAGCGATGCCAATAGTATATATGAAGATATTAATAAGAAGAATGAAGATTTAAGCAAAGTTTGTGATGGTATTATCTTAAATTCAAAACTTTTGTTGCAAGATTTAAGAAACAGCATTCACTCTTTGCAAGAGCAAACAGATGCAGCAACACAAAAATTTGAAAGTGTTACAGCTGTTGTTAAGAAAAATACAGATAGCTTGAATGAGGCTGCATCATTAGTTGTTGCACAAAGCAAGGTTGGAGAAAACGCGTTTATTCAACAACAAAATAATATAGATGAAACAATTCAAAAGATAGATGCAATAAAGGTAGAATTAAAATATCAAATAGATGAATTAACCCGTACTTCATTGTTCTTAAGTCATGAATCTAATAATACGGTAGAGCAATTGAAAAAGCAGTTGTCTGAAACATTAGATGTATGCAATAGCGCGGTGATTAAAGCAAAAGAAGTCAATGTTGGCTTGAATGAACAGGCTCAAAACTTTGGAAATGCGGCAGATATGGCTTTAGGAAAAGTTGCCAGAATGGAGAGTATTTTAACCACACAATCCAAAGAAATTGAAAAATTAACCAATGTTGTATCAGAGCGTTCAGGTATAGTGGCAGAAAATTTGGAAAAACATGCTGCCAATGTAAACATTGCAACATCAAATTCAGCCAATACATTAGAGCGTTTACAAGCATCTTTTGCCGAGCAGAATGAAAGCTTGAACAAAGTTGCAGAAGACACAATCAAACATGTTTCAGATGTCATTCAGACATTGGATGAAAAAGCAGAAAATATCAGCTTGTTATTTAAGCAACAAGGTTCAGAATTTTTTGATATATGCGGAAAATTAACTGAAAATACAGATAACATGGGAACAACCTTAAAGAAACAAGTATCCATAATAGAACAAAGCGCAGATAAAGTATTTGCGCGTATGACATTGTTGGACGAAGATGTTGATAAAAGGGTAGATTCTTTTGTTAAAAAGATTGTTAATTCAATGGATCAATTAACCCAAGTAAACGAATCAATTACCTTGCAGAATAATGATGTTAACAATTTCATTCAAGAAACCACAGATAAAATGTCTCAAGTTTCAGAAACATTTAAGAATAATTTAGAAAACTTCAACAATTCAGTTAAAGGTTTGGCTAATACGTCAGATGAGATAACGTCAACCATTTTATCAAATTGTGAAAAAATCAATGAAGCCAACCAGCAAATAGTTCAAGAAAGTAAAAACACGGTTTTGGCTTTAGATACACAAACTCAAAATATTGGAGAGTTTTTAAACAAGACGATTGCCCAAACAGATTTGATAAAAGAAGGCTTTGAAAAACAAGCAGAAATATTAACAGATATAGCTAACACGGTTTCAACGCAAACAAGATTGGGAGAAACATCGTTAGCGCAACAATATAAATATTTGTCAGATGCATCGACGGAAATTTCAAATAAAATGAATGAGATTAACAATCAATTCAAACAAAGTACGGATGGTGTATTAGAAAATTCAGCAAAGATAGCTTATGAGTTCAATGTATTAGGAGATAGATTATTAAAAATAAATGAAGATGTGAACAAATCTTCAAAAGATTCAATTAAAAATGTAGAAAAGGTGAATTTATCTTTAAGCCAGCTTGCAGAAGATATGGATGTAAGCATCAACAAATCAGGCGCAAAGATTGCTGCAACAATGAATGATTATGAAAAACACATAGCTAATTTCAATACGGTAACGGCAGAAGCAAGCAGCGGCGTGTTTGAAATTAATAATTTGATTACGGCACAAAGCGATAAAATGATAAAAATATCAGAAGACACCAAAGAATTGGTAGAATGTTTTAATACCGTATTAAATGACACATCAGTTCAGTTATCAAACCGTGCCAATATGGCTTATGACAAAGTCAAAGGTTTGGGAGAAAACTTAAAAACACTAAGCCTGCAAATGGATGAAGCTTCAAAATTAACAACTTCGCATTTTGAAGATGTTGGAAATAAACTTAGAGCAACAATTACGGAAATAGCATCAAATGCAGAAAGAATTTCCAATGAGATTAGAAGTTCAGGTGAAGTATTCTTAAAGCAGAGCGGTGTTTTGGTTGCCGCAGGGGATGACACGTTGAAAAAAGTGTCAGATGTAATGAATGTATTAAATGATACAAGTTCAGAATTTGCAATGCACGGAGATGAGTTGGTTAAAAAGTCAATATCATTTAATGAGGTGATTGATAAACAATTAAAATCAATGACAGACACGGCTCAAAAAGCAGAAAAGAAAATGGCTGAGCTTGAGAACAGATATAAAGAAACGCAAATAGATACGTTTTTAAAAGATGCGTCATATATAATAGAAAGATTAGAGACTGTATCTGTTGATATTAATAGAATATTTAATCCTAATGCGGAAGAAGAAATTTGGAAAAAATATTACAATGGAGACACAGGGGCATTTGTCAGATATTTAGCAAAAAATATGACAAAACAACAGATATTGGAAATTAGAAAACTCTATGAAAAGAATATGGATTTTAGAAATTTGGTTACAAGATATTTAGCAGATTTTGAGACTTTGATAACCAGAGCCAGGGGCAATGAGCAAGCAGGTATTTTGCTTTCGGTCATTTCAGGAGCAGATATTGGAAAAATATATTATATATTAGCCAAAGCGTTAGATAAATTAAATTAGGTTTTGGAAAATAAACAATGTCAACAATATCACTGCAACAGCAAAACTTATATTCTTATCTAAATTTGCAGATAGAAGATTCTGTAAAAACAATTAAGGAAAAAAAGAGTTTTGGGAAAGGGATAAGCAATACTGAAGAAGAACAGAATGATAGACAAAAAGAAAATGTTTTTTCATACAGTATCAATGAGTTATCTCCGCAAGTTATAGCAGAAATTCATTATTTAAAAGAAAATGACATAATATCGACTAAAAATAATGAAAATGACAAAAATAGCAATAAGAAACAAAACACTGAACAAATAAGTTTAAGTGAAAGATTATACTTGGGAGAATATGCAACAAAACTGTATAATTTTGTTGCTCAAATGAATAATGTGACACAAACAACAATTGAATATATGTATAAAAATAACCAAAGTTTTGATTATAAGGTATAATGAAAATATTAAATTTTGATACGCAAGTTTTTTTGGCTCCCATGGCAGGTATTACAGATAAACCAATGCGCCAGCTCGTAAAAAGCTATGGTGGCGGGCAAATGGTTTCTGAAATGGTTGCCATCAACGCCATACAAAGAAAAAATCCTAAAAGTTACAAAATTGCAGATGTCAGAGAAGAGGCATATCCTGTGGTGGTGCAACTTGTGGGCGGGGAGGCAGATTTGTTTGCAGAGGTATGCCCTCTAATAGAGGAGCTGGGCGCGTGTTCCATAGATATTAATATGGGCTGTCCGGTCAAAAAAATAGTGAACAATCACTCTGGCTCATATTTAATGAAAGATATAAAAAGCGCAGAAAACATTATCAAAACGGCAGTAAAATCAACAAAGCTGCCCATCAGTGTCAAATTTAGAAAAGGTTGGGATCACAATACAGAAAATGCCGTAGAATTTGCCAAAATGTGTGAACAGGCCGGCGCAAGTTATATCACCATACACGGCAGGACAAGAAGTGATTTTTATGCAGGTGTTGCAGATTGGCAAACCATAGCAGATGTAAAATCAGCCGTAAAGATACCGGTTATTGGTAATGGAGATATATGTAGTGTGTATGATGCCAAACAAATGATAAAAGAAACAGGCGTAGATGCAGTAATGGTTGGTAGAGCCTCATTAGGAGCTCCGTGGTTGATATCACAAATAGATAATTATTTAAAATATAATCAAGAGCCGCAAATGATATCCAAGGCTGACGTAAAACAGGCTTTGTTAACACATATTAAAGCATTGATAGAATATTATGGAGAAAGATTAGCCATGGGCATTTCAAGAAAATATGTGTGTTGGTATTGCAAAAATTGCAGAGATGCAAGAAAATTTAGAGAAAATTATGTAAAAATAAACAATTTTGAAGAGGCGCTTCAAGAAATAAATAGATATTTTGACAGCTTGCCTGAAGAAGGATAAAATATGAAAATTATAGTATGTGGCGCGGGAGCCGTTGGTCGAAGCATTGTCAGTTATTTAACCAAAGGAAATAATGATATAACGGTTATAGACAACAACCCACAAAGGCTGGATGAAATTTCACAAGAGTTTGAGGTATTACCAATTCTTGGTTCAGCGTCATATCCGTCAATATTAGAAAAAGCAGGAGCACAAAAAGCGCAGTTATTGATTGCAGCGACAAATAATGATGAAGTGAATTTAACGGCATGTAACGTAGCGCACAGCTTGTTTGAAGTTCAGAAAAAAATAGCCAGACTAAATTCCTCTGAATTTTTAAATCCGCTTTGGGCAAATTTATACAAAGATGACCATATTCCGGTAGATATCATTATTTCACCTGAAGAAGAAATTGGTAAATATATATATAATATGCTTAAAATTCCGGGGAGTATGGAGGTTAGAAATCTATTAAATAACAGGTTGTATTTGGTTGCGTTCAAAATATCTGCGCAAAGTCCGTTTGTTCAAGTTCCGATAATGAATCTCAAACAAGTTGATGAAGATTTAGACGTTGAGATTGTTTGCATAAGAAGAAAAAACAAGGTTTTTATTCCATACAAAGGAGATATTATTGAAGCTAAAGATGAGGTATATGTTTTAATTCCGAGCGAAAAAATCAATTCCACTTTAGCCGCATTTGGGGCAGAAAATTCTGCCATAGAAAGGCTTGTGGTCTTTGGTGGTAATGAAATTTCAAAGTGCATTGCCAGACAATGTGAACAAGATGACAATATAATTAGTTGCAAAATTATAGAAGAAGAATATGCCAAAGCCAATGAGGTTGCCAAAGAGCTTAATGATACAGTTGTTTTGCAAGGGCAAATGATGAGTGACAAAATATTAAGCGAGGCCGGAATTTACAATGCCGACGTTTCTGTTGCCGTTACCTTAAAAGATGAAGATAATATATTGTCTTCACTATTAGCCAGAAAGTGCGGTGTTAAAAACACATTATCATTGGTCAATTCTCCAGCATATAATAATTTAATTGATATAATTTCAGAAAACATATTAGTAGATAGAACGTCGGTCACAATCTCAAAAATATTACATGAATTAAGAAACAAAGAAATCAGAAGGGCTTATTCATTAGGAAGAGGGTTTGCAGAACTATGGGAAGTTCAAATAGCAGAAAATTCTTGTTTGCTAGGCAAAAATATAAAAAGCTTGGATTTACCTGCAAGTAGCAAAATTTGTGCAATATTAAGAGATGAGAATATCATTTTTCCATCAGAAACAGAAGAAATTAAAACAAATGACACACTGCTAATTTATGTATTTTCAGAAAGCATAAAAAAAGTAGAAAAAATATTTGATTAATCTGGAATGGAAATATAAAAAAAATTTCAATCAAGACTTTACTAATGAAAAAATATGATTAAGATATAGCTATAATAATAACAAAATAAAGGGTCAAAGAAATGTCTCAAAATGTACAAGATGATTTTTTAAATAATCTGAGAGAAAATAAAATATCAGTTACGGTTTTTTTGGTAAACGGCGTCAAATTGCAAGGTATCATTACATGGTTTGACAGTTTTTCATTATTATTGCGCAGAGATGGTCATACTCAATTGATATATAAACACGCCATATCTACCATTATGCCCAGTGCAGCGGTTGATTTTGAGATAGAAGATACAACAGAAGAATAACATTTTGTTAAAAGATTCCCGCAAACATCAAAAAATAAAGACTTATGTTGTTTTTCCTCAAATTTTAGGAAAAGAGTTTAGTCTATCAGCTGAAAGTAGACTTGAAGAGGCTGTCAGATTGGCTCAAGCAATTAATTTAGATGTTATAGAGCAAGAAATTGTAAAGGTTAGGGAAGTTAGACCGGCTATATTTTTCGGTAATGGATTTTTAGAAAAATTATCTCAAATATTTAATCAAAAAGAGATAACACTTTTGATTGTTGATACGAGTTTAACGCCCATACAACAAAGAAATATAGAAAAAAAATTAAAAGTAAAAGTCATAGATAGGACAGCCTTAATCTTAGAAATTTTTGGAGAAAGAGCCAAAACCAAAGAAGGAAAACTTCAGGTAGAATTGGCGCATTTAACTTATCAAAGAAGCAGATTGGTCAGAAGTTGGACTCACTTAGAAAGACAAAGAGGCGGAGCCGGTTTTTTAGGAGGCCCCGGAGAAACGCAAATTGAGCTTGATAGAAGAATTATAGATGACAAAATAGTCCAAATAAAAAAAGATTTAGAAAAAGTAAAAAAAACCCGCGAATTGCAAAGAGGAGCCAGAAAAAAGGTTCCGTATCCCATTGTTGCTTTTGTCGGCTATACCAATGCCGGAAAATCATCTTTGTTTAATTTATTAACAAAAGCAGATGTTTTTGCCAAAGATTTGCTCTTTGCAACATTAGACCCAACAATGAGAAAAATAAAGTTGCCCTCTGCAAGAGAAGTGATATTGTCAGACACGGTTGGTTTTATTTCAGATTTACCGCATGAATTGATAATGTCTTTCAGAGCAACATTAGAAGAGGTTATGTCCGCCAATATCATTGTACATATATGTGATGTATCTAATCCAAACTATCAACAACAAAAGCAAGATGTGTTGCAAGTGCTTCATCATCTTGGATTAGAAAATATAGAAAATGAAAATAATTACATAGAGTTATGGAACAAAATTGATGTTTTGGATGAAGAAAATAAAAGCTTTATAATAACAAATGCCCAACGCTCTGAAAATATTATGCCGGTTTCAGCCAAAACAGGAGAAGGGTGCTCTCAATTTTTAAAGTTAATTGATGAAAAATTGTCTTCAAAACACCAATTAATCTCTGTCAAAATACCATCTTCAGATGGCAAAGAATTATCTTGGCTATATAAAAATTCAGAAGTGCAAAATATTGAAAATCATAATGAATATCAGTTGGTATATACAAAAATAGATGATATTAATATGGCAAAATTAAACCAACGTGTCAAAATAAAATTAATTAAATAGATTGAATTGAGTATTAAAAGATATAAATTTAAATTATATTCAATATACAAAATATGGAGAGAATAATGAAAAAGGTTGTGGTTTCTTTATTGTTAGCAGTTGGAGCATGCGCTCATGAAAACGGAGCAATTTCATATCAAGAATATTTGCAAGAATGGGTCGGAATGCCGGAGCCAAGTGTTTATGATTCTTGGGGAACACCGGCATCTGTTTGGAATGTGGATGAAGAAACCAAGGTCATAACCTATATTAGCACGGAAAACAGACCAATTAACGGAAATACAGATCCATACAATGGAGTAGGTGTTGATGAAAACGGAATTCCGCAAGAAAATTTTGGAGAACAATTGTGGGATGATCAAAATACCAATTATTATTGCAAAACATCATTCACCATAACAAACGGAGAGGTTGTTAATTTTAATTTTAACGGTGATGATTGCGTTTTGCCAGAGAAATAAAATGCTTGAGTTTTGCCGATTAGACTTGTCTTATAAGGAAGTTTATGAACTTTATTATGAGCAATGTTCACAAAAAAGTGCTGATATTAGTTTTATAAATTTATGGGGATGGGATAAAAAATATCAAACAGAATTATCTTTTGCTGATGGGTTATGTTGGTTAAGATTCAAAAACAATACAGAATATGTGTATGGTCCGCCCTTGGGAAAATGGGAAGATAAAGATTGGAAAAACATTTTTTCAAATAATTTTAGCTCAAAACAAAAATTTATAAGAATACCCGAGTTGTTATGTAAAAGTATTTCACAAGCATATAATAATGAACTGATAACAACCTCAGATAGAGATAATTGGGAATATTTATACAAAATTTCAGATTTAATTTCTCTGCAAGGAGAGGTATATCGCAATCAACGAAAATTATCAAACCAATTTATAAAAAACAATCAATATCAAATATCAAGCATATCAGAACAAAATATAAGCCAAATTAAGATGTTTCAGCAAAAATGGTTAAATCAACCGGAGATAATAAGCAAATTGGCAGATTTTGATTATGAAAATGAGGCAATTAATAAAATATTAGATAATTGGAATATCTTTCAAGACAAAATCTTTGGCTATTATATAAGTATTGATAACCAAATAATATCTTACAGCATTGGAGAAAAACAAGACCAAGAGCAAATTATTATACATTTTGAAAAAGCTTTATATGATGTCAGGGGCGCATATCCGGCAATCAATCGACTGACTTTGCAAAATTTTTCAGATTATAAATATGTAAACAGAGAGCAAGACTTAGGCTTAATCGGACTAAGAAAAGCTAAAGAAGAATATGCGCCGATTGGTTTTGTAAAAAAATATGATTTAATTTTGCCCTAACAAGAGGTTTGGGTGTGTTATACGCATTCCTTTATGAATATTGGCTTTTTTTACGGTTCCGGCATTTAATTCTATAACGGCAATAGTTTGGTTTGGAGAATAAATAAGTTTTTCAGACAAAGGAGAAACATTTTCAACAATTCCGCTGATTTTTAAAGAGTTGTCAACAAAAATCATATCTAAAGGAATGTAGGTGTTTTTCATCCAAAAAGCAGTTTTTCTGGGTGTTTTAAAAATAAAAATCATTCCTTTGTCGGCATCTAAATGTTTTCGAAACATCAAACCTTTTGCCATATCTTCATCTGAGGTAGAAGTTTCAACCAAAAAAGTTTGCGCGTTTTTACCTTGTCCGATGGTTAAATCTGAGAGTTCACGCTGAGGGTTTGCGTTTTGTTTTTGAGAACAAGCGCAAATTAAAACAATAAAACAAAGACAAGAAAAAAATTTCATTTTATTTACCGATTTTTTTAGGATTCCATTGAGAAACATAAACCGGACCATTTTGAGATAATCTGATTTTTTCTTTTTTATGATGTGGTGGTTCGGCGGCAATATTTTCAGATACAATTTGAGAAATGCAAACACACTGATTTTGGTTTTCTAAAAACAAATTTTTATGCAAAGGGCTGTCAACAATTATTGTGGGCTCAGAGGCATATTTATTAAAAATATGGGTTAAAAAATCTTGAAGTTCGTTATTTAATTTAACCATGGGCATAAAAGGTCTGCCAAAAGAAAACATTTTCAATAAATTTGGTTCAAAAAAGCCATGCTTTGTCACAACAAACAAAGACGGAAATAATAATTTTTTAGGATTTTTTTTCAAAAAAGCAGATTGAGCAAAAAACAACAATTGATGAACTTTTTCATCATCAAGAGAAATATTGACTTTATCAGCATGTTGAATAAACCAATAAGCCGTATCAATAGCAGAAGCAATCATAAAATTACGCATATTTAACCTCAAAACAATAAAGATAAAAACAAGATATAGTCAAAAAAAATATTTGTTAATTATTTTTTTGTTCTTGAGTTATATTTGTGAATATTATAATTATATAAAAAGCAAGGTAAAGAACAATAAGTTAGGGACAAAAGATGAAGTTTTCTAAAAATATAAAAATTCAAATGAGCATGCTGATGCTTGGATTTTTAATGACGGCATGTTCCACGGCAGTTTTTCCGGAAGTAACGGAAGAGGAAGAAGATGTTGCCGTACACAACAATGAAAGCACGTTTATAGGTCAAAAAAGCAAAGAAATAGAACTCTCTATGCCGGATGAAGAAGAGACACTGTCATCAGATGAAAAAAACGTGGCCTATGATGATGAAAAGCCGGATATTCCGTTTGCAGCCAAGACCAAACCCGTGAAAAAAGAAGATATCAAAGAAACCAAAGCTCAGGCAGAAAAAGATTTATCAGAAAACAAAATCTCTGTTCCGGATAAAAAAGATATCAAAATTTCTTTCAATCAAGAAAAAAACTTGTCTGAAGAGAACACGATTCCTAGTGTGACATATAGATTAGATACATTTTATTTTAATAACGGAAGCTCTAGTTTAGATTCTAAATACAATAAACAAATCAGAAACATTGTAAAATTAGCCAAGTCTAAAAAGAATGCAATTGTTACCGTTAAAGGATATGCTTCAAGCCGCACCAGAAACACAGATCCCATAAGCCACAAGTTGGCTAACTTTAAGGTTTCTGAGGCAAGAGCGCAAAGCGTTGCCAAAGCACTGAAGTCTTATGGCTTGTCAGCATCAAAAATCCAGACAGAAGCTTTGTCTGATTCAATGCCGGCATATCAGGAAGTTATGCCAGAAGGAGAGCGTTTGAACAGAAGAGCCGAAGTATATATTTCATATTAATTTAGGTGAAATTTGTGGAAAAAATAGAAGAGGAACAAAAATCCATCGGAGGCAATATATGGAAAATTGCCTCCGTAAATGATTATTTGGTAGAAAACATATGCCAAAAATATAATTTGCCGTATTTGGTAGCAAAATTATTAGTTTTAAGAGAAAATAATCATGAAAACATTCAAACTTTTTTAAATCCTAAAATACAAAGCTTGCTTCCAAACCCATCTTGCTTAAAAGATATGGATAAAGCGGCAGAAAGAATAGCCTCAGCCATTATAAAACAAGAAAAAATTGCCATTATTGGGGATTATGATGTTGACGGAGCAACTTCATCATCTGTGTTGCGTTTATATTTAGAAAGTGTTGGAATAGAGCCTGAAGTGCATATTCCGGACAGAGAAGAAGGTTACGGTCCAAGCAAACAAGCAATTGATGAATTTTTAAGCTTAGGAATAGATTTAGTTATTACAACAGATTGCGGTACAACTGCGTTTGAGGTTTTTGATTATGCCAAAGAAAAAAACATACCGGTAATTGTGCTTGATCATCATGAAGCAGAAGTCAAACTGCCGGATGTATATGCTTTGGTCAATCCCAAAAGATTAGATGATGACAGTAAAATAGAATATTTGCAATATTTGGCGGCGGTCGGTGTTGTATTTATGACTATAGTTGCCATTAACAGAGAGCTAAGAAAGAAAAATTTTTTCAATCAAGAAAGACCCGAACCAAATTTGCTAAAATGGTTGGATTTAGTTGCATTGGGCACAGTGTGTGATGTTGTTCCGTTAAAAGGATTAAATCGTGCATTTGTGCGTCAAGGCTTAAAAATCATGAGCTTAAGAGAAAATCAAGGTATAAGGGCTTTAGCAGACAAAGCAGGCATCACAGAAGCTCCGACAACATATCATTTAGGATATGTTTTAGGTCCCAGAATCAACGCCTGCGGTCGGGTAGGCGATTCTTCTTTTGGCAACAAGTTACTCTGCGCCAAAGATGCTTTTCAGGCAGATATGATTGCCGATAAACTTGGCGAGTTTAACGCACAAAGAAAAGAAATTGAAAATTATGTTATGCTCAAAGCAATTGAGATATTAGAAGGCACGCCGCAAACTTATCCCATGGCTTTTGTATCAGGAACAGATTGGCATCAGGGCGTGATAGGCATTGTTGCCGGAAAGCTAAAAGAAAGATACAATTTGCCGGCATTTGTTATGTCTGTTGAAGCAGATGAGGTCAAAGGTTCTGCACGTTCCATTCCGCAGATTGATTTAGGCGCATTGATTATTGCCGCCAAAGAGAGAGGAGTTATAACCAAAGGCGGCGGGCACACAATGGCAGCCGGTTTTTCTTTGGAAGAAAATAAAATAGAAGAATTTAAAAAATTTGTCGGAGAATATATACAAGAAAAAATAGGGCAGGAAGATATTACCCCAATTATAAATATAGATGGAGAATTAGAGCTAAAAGCTGCTAATATAGACTTGGCAGAAAAATTAGAACTGTTGGAGCCTTTTGGAGCCGGAAATACAGAACCAAAAATTTTGCTGCACAAAGTTTCAATCAACAAAGCATCCATCATCGGCAGTGGGCATATCAGATGCTTTTTGTCTTCAGTATCGGGAGGTTCTCTAAAAGCAATCGCCTTTAGAGTTGCAGACAACAGCATAGGTCAAGCCATGCTCAATGCCAAAGGAGAAATTTTTGATGTTGTTGGTGTATTAAGAAAAGACACCTGGCAAGGGCGCAGTTCAGTTCAATTTATGATAGAAGATATAAAAAGGTGTTAATGATGAAAAATAAAGAAAAAATCCAAAAAAGAGCCATTCATATAAAAAAAATACGTTTAGAAAGAGAAAAAGCTGTTTTTATGAAATTAGGCTCAAAAATTAAAGCATACTTATTTACCGGAATTTTGGTAACGGCGCCAGTGGCCATTACTTTTTATATGGCATATAAGTTTGTGTTTTGGATAGACAGCATGGTTGGAAAATTAATTCCGCCAAGCGTTCATGAATATTTGGTTATGTACAATATTCCTATGGTTCCGGGCTTAGGGTTGGTCGTGTTAATAGGATTATTGATATTTGTAGGAATGTTTGCCGCCGGATTTTTAGGCAGATTCTTCATGAGTTTAGGAGAGTGGATTGTATATAAACTTCCGGTAATTTCAAGTGTATATTCTTTGTTAAAACAAGTGTTTGAAACATTTTTTTCAAACAAAACACAAGCGTTTAGCAAAGTTGTGCTGTTAGAATATCCACGCAAAGGGATATGGATTTTGGGTTTTGTCAGCTCAGAAACCAAAGGAGAGGTCAAAAACAAATTAAATGAAGAAATGTTAAACATTTTTATCCCAACAACACCCAACCCAACATCAGGATTTTTGATTTTTGTTCCCAAAAAAGACACTATCGAACTGGATATGAGTGTGGAACAAGGCTTAAAATTTGTAATTTCGGGTGGAATTGTTGAGCCAAATGAAGCAAAATCACAAAAAAAATAATTTTTTTGTGATTTGTATAAGAAAAAGCTTGATTAATTTAAGATAGTATTTTATATAAGCAATAGTTTTTGATTTGCGGCCATGGCGGAATTGGTAGACGCGTAACGTTGAGGTCGTTATGGGAGGTATCCCGTGGAAGTTCAAGTCTTCTTGGCCGCACCAAACAACAAAGGTTTCCCGCAATTTGAGCGGGTTTTTTTGTTATAGAAGCAAAGGGGGTAGCATGAGTAAGCGTAACAAGCGGGTTGTTTTACTTCCTAAGAAGCAAAAATTCATAAAAAAGAAGAAAAAAATGTCACGCATTTTAGGTCTTGAACCTAAAATGATAAATTCTGTTGTCAATGCTCTCTCTCATAATAATAGCAAATATATTCGCAAAATTGTAGATGGTTTAAGCGAATATGAGTTGGCACGCATATTAGAAGCCTTAGACAATGAGCAAAGATTGCAACTTGTAGAAATTTTGGGAGACAAGATAAATCCTGATGTTTTTCCGGAATTAAATGAAGTTGTTCAAGAACAAATTATTGAAAATTTGGATGAAGATCAGGTTGTAAAAATTGTCAATGAATTAGACTCTGATGAAGCGGTTGAAATTTTGGAGCATATGGATGATGATGAACAAGCTCAAATTATCAATCGTTTGGATCCTGAGTTAAAATATCAAGTAAAATCCTCATTTTCATATCCGGAAGACTCTGCCGGCCGTATCATGTCCAGAGATTTTGTCGCTTTATCCGGAGATATGACGGTAAAAGATGCGCGGCAATATTTGTTAAAAGAACAAGATTTACCGGATGAATTTTATGAAATATTCATCACCAATTCTCTCTACCAACCCATAGGGCAAATTAGTCTGGACAAATTAATCAGGTCAAAATCATCTGCCGTGTTAAATGAGATAATGGATGGTGAGGTATGCCCAATAGACGCTTATACAGACCAAGAAGAAGTAGCGCACATGTTTAGAGAATATGGTTGGATGTCGGCCATGGTTGTAGATAATAAAGGTCGTCTGGTTGGAACAATTACGGTTGATGATATTGTCCATATTATTCATGAAGAAGCAAATGAAGATATTATGCACTTGTCCGGAACAGAAGAAGGCGATGTTTATAAATCTGTATTTAATATTTTTAAGTCTCGTTCCGTTTGGCTCATTACCAATTTGTTTGCTACAATAATGGCAGCATCGGTTGTTAAGGGTTTTCAAGACATAATAGCCGAAATTTCCACATTAGCGGTTTTAATGCCGATTGTGGCATCAATGGGCGGCACCACCGGACAACAAACTTTGGCTGTTGTAGTGAGAGCATTAGCCACCAAAGAATTGACCTCCAGAAACACCTTGAGAGTAATCGGAAAAGAATTTACGGTAGGAATGTGTAATGGTTTGCTATTTGCGGCTCTTATTTGGGGGGTAACACATATTATGTTTCCAGATAAGATAATGATAAGCAATATTATTGCCGTGGCAATGCTTTGCAACTTAATGATAGCAAGCCTTGCCGGCATATTAATTCCGCTCACCTTAAACAAGCTCAAGGTCGATCCGGCAATATCTTCGGGCGTTTTCTTAATTGCCATGACAGATTCGGGCGGATTCTTCATATTTTTAGGTTTAGCCAAATTACTACTGTTTTGAAAAAATATGAATATCTTGGAATTTTAGCTTTTTATATAAAAAAATATAGATTAATCTGAAAAAAATGAGAAAAAATAGGAGTTTTTAAATGGTTTTAGGTCTAAGTCTGGCATTATTAATAATTATCTTAGATCAGCTTTCAAAATATTATATTTTGGAATATGTTGTAAACGAATATGGCGTTATTCCTTGCACATCATTTTTTAACATAGTCAGAGCATGGAATACGGGAGTGAGCTTTTCCATGTTTAATGATATGGGTAATATGGGCATTTGGGTTCTTTCCTTAAGCTCAATAATAATTGTTTGCTTTTTAATATATTGGTTGTATAAAGAGAATAATAAGTTAATACAAATATCATTAGGTTTTATCATCGGCGGTGCATTGGGAAATGTTATTGACCGCATAAGACTGGGCGCCGTTTTTGACTTTTTAGACTTTTATGTAGGTGATAAACACTGGCCGGCATTTAATGTGGCAGATAGTTTTATTTGTATTGGTGCGTTTTTAATCATAATGCATAGTTTGTTTAATCAACAAAAAGAAAAAGAGGAAAAAAAATGAAAAAATTAGCAATTTGTTTGCTGAGTGCTGTTGTTTGTTTGTCAGCATGTTCCAACACCACAAAAGAAAAATTGGGCTTGAGCAAACAAGCTCCGAATGAGTTTTTGGTTTCAAATAAAGCGCCTTTGACAATGCCTCCAGGCACAGATATAGATCCAATCAAGCCGGCACCGTCAGTGCAACCCAAAATAGTTCTGCAAGAGGCCACAAAAGAAGACGCCAACTTTGTGTCCAATTTTTCAGAAGTATCAACATTAACAAAAATAGATGCCATAAGTGATGCCATAGACAAAGAACTGCAAAGATTAGGAAAAAATGGCTAAAAAATTTTTTCGCATAGTGCTGATTTTGTTTTTATGCCTCGGGTTTAAACCATCTGAGGCAAAACTTTTTGGTGTGCAAAATTTTACCCTTTCCAATGGATTGGAAGTTTATGTCATTCCAAATCACAAGGCTCCCATTGCCAAACATATGCTTTGGTTCAAAGTCGGCTCCGCAGATGAAAAAGAGGGCAAGGGCGGTTCTGCTCATTTGTTGGAACATTTAATGTTCAGAGGCACAAAAAAAGTCAGTGGAAAAGAGTTTGAAAAAATTTTGCAAGAAAACGGTGTGGATAGCAATGCGTTTACTTCCAGAGATTATACGGCGTATCATCATAGTTTAGATGTGTCAAAGCTTGAACTGGTTATGGCTTTGGAGGCAGATCGTTTTGAAAACTTAAAAATATCGGATGAAGATTTTGCAACAGAGCAAAAAATTGTTTATCAAGAAAGAAAACAAGTTGTAGAAAATAATCCTCTTTCTCCATTTTCAGAAACATATCAAAACCTCATTTGGCAAGAACACCCATATCATCGTCCGGTCAGTGGCACAAGTGCAGAAATTTTATCTTTAACCAAACAAGATGTTGAAGATTTATATCAGCAATATTACACTCCTAAAAACGCCATACTAGTCATTTCCGGTGATGTTGATACGGATACAATCAAAAAATTGGCATCAAAATATTATGGAAAAATAAAAAAGAGCCAACCCAATTCTGCAACAAAATTTCCGATTGTCAAAAACAATCAAAAAGCAGAGTTAAATATGCAATTGCCTCAGGTAAATTCTGCAAGATATATCAGAACATATATAGCACCATCATATAATCAAGCCCCTCAAGATATATATGCCTTAATTTTATTTTCAAAATATTTAGGAGAAGGAGAAACCTCGGTTTTATACCAAGAATTGGTCTTAAATAAAAAATTGGCATTAGATATATCAAGCAGTTATGATTATGCAAACCGTTCATACGCAACATTTAGCATTTCATTTATTCCGGCAGAAGGCGTTAGTGTTTCAGAAATCATACAAGAATTAGACAAAACAATTTATAAAGCCATTGAGGGATTGAATATTGATAAAATAAATAACAGCAAAGACAAAATTATAGCATCTTTGGTTTACTTAAAAGATAATCCGTTTGAAACGGCAGAAATTTTTGGCATGTTAAAAACAATCGGCATGCCGTTGACCGAAATTGAAGATTATGCCAAAAATATCCAATCGGTTACATATACACAAGTTCAAGAAACAGCTTTGAAACTCATAAAAAATGCTTCACAATATTCAGGGACAATCAGCCCAAAGGAGCAAAATAATAATGTATAGACGCAGAAAAAATAGCTTAGCCGGACAATTAATAAAATTGTCTTTAGTCTTTGGGTGCGTATTTTTTGTGGGAAGATATATATTTGACCAATATATATCTTTTAACCCTGAAAAAATATTATCAGATTCTCTCATATCAAGAAAAGAATTTTCATCAAAACCCATTGAGGTAATTTCTCCGCTATATAAAATAAAGGCTTATTTAATTGAAGAAAAAAGCAACCCCATTATCAGCATGAGCATAATGTTTAAAGGGGCAGGCTATTCAGCAGATGATGAAAATTTGCAAGGCATCTCAAATTTGGTAGCCTCCACACTTTCTGAAGGCACACAAAGTTTAACGGCGCAATCATTAAAAGAGTTTTTAGAAAACAATGCCATCAGCATTTCTTTTGCAACAACAAAAGATGATTTTTTGGCATCAATACTGACCACCTCTCAAAATCAGGAAAAAGCATATAACCTTTTTAAGGAAATGTTATCAGCACCGCGTTTTGAAGATAAAGATGTTTTGTTAGCCAAGCAAGAGATAAAAAAATCTTTTGAATTGCAAAAAGAACACCCAAAAAATCTTTTATCTTTGGAATTTGCCAAATATTTATACCAAAATCATCCATATGGCAGAAACCCACTGGGAAATTGGGATAATATAGCAAAAATCGACAAAACAGATTTGCAAAAATATGTCCAAACACATTTTAGCAAAAACAACTTAATTATTGGTGTTGCCGGAGATATTTCTGCAGAAGATTTAGGAAAGTTGTTGGACAAAACATTTGGATTTTTGCCAGAAACACCATCCATAAATTTTGTCAGAAAAGCCAAAATAGACTTTAACCGAGCAGAGCAAAACATTAGCAATAATAATACAGGGCAGAACATATCCGTATGGGCGTCACAGGGCGTGGCTCGCTCTCATCCAGATTTTTATCCGTTATATGTTGCAAATTATATTTTTGGCGGTTCAGGCTTAAGCTCAAGATTATCCAAAGAAATCAGAGAAAAACAAGGCTTGACGTATAATATATATACATACATGACCCTCAATGAAAAATCAGCTTTGTTGTATGGCGGTTTTTCCACCACGCCGGAAAAACACAATTTGGTATGGTGTTTGGTTAATCAGGAATGGAATAAATTTTATGAACAAGGCGTGAGCGATAAAGAAGTTCAAATGGCAAAAAATTATCTCATATCATCATATAATTTAAGATTTTCATCTATTAATAATTTATCTGAAATACTTTTATATATGCAAAAAGAAGAATTAGGCATAGATTTTTTACAAAATAGGAATAAAACAATAGAAAAAATAACCCCGAATGATGTGAATAAAGCAATAAAAAAATATTATAAACCACAATCTTTTATTGCCGCAAATATCGGGAAATTAAATAACAAGGAGAAACAAAATGACTAAAATCGTAAACAAACTCAGAGCATGGAAAAGATTGGAACGCCATGCAAAAAAAATGAAAAAAATAAAAATGAGAGATTTGTTTGCAGAAGACAATGACAGAGCAGCCAAGTTCGGCTTGCAATTAGAATCATTGTTGTTTGATTTTTCTAAAAATATTATTTCAGAAAAAACAATACTTTATTTGTTAAAACTTGCTCAAGACAGACAAGTTTCTGAAAAAATTGAAGCAATGTTTTCAGGAGAAAAAATCAACTTTACGGAAAACAGAGCTGTTTTGCATACAGCACTGCGCAACACAAGCAACAACCCTGTGTTTGTAGATGGAAAAGATGTAATGCCAAAAATAAAAGAGGTTTTGGCAAAAATGCGCCGCTTTACCGAAGATGTGCGTTTAGGAAAAATTTTGGGACAAACCGGCAAAAAATTAACCAATATTGTCAATATCGGTATTGGTGGTTCAGATTTAGGTCCGGTTATGGCGGTTGAAGCTTTAAAAAAATACAAATCCAAAGATATTAATACATATTTCATTTCTAACATAGACGGAACAGCCTGTGCAGAAGTTTTGAATAGATTAAACCCTGAAACCACATTGTTTATTGTGGCATCCAAAACATTTACCACAATTGAGACCTTGACCAATGCCAAAACATGCCGCAAATGGTTAGTTGATGCTTTGGGTGAACACGCGGTTGCCAAACATTTTGTTGCTTTGTCAACCAATGCAGAAAAAGTAAAAGAATTTGGCATAGATACAAAAAATATGTTTGAATTTTGGGACTTTGTCGGTGGTCGTTATTCTATGTGGTCTGCCATAGGTTTATCTATTGCTATTGCAATCGGTATGGATAATTTTGAAAAAATGTTGGAAGGTGCGCATACAATGGACCTCCACTTTAGACATACAGAATTAAAGTCAAATATTCCGGTTATGTTAGCCCTTATATCTATTTGGAATAATAACTTTTTAGGTTGGCGCACACAAGCCATAATTCCTTATGACCAATATTTAAAATATTTGCCGGCATATTTACAACAATTAGAAATGGAAAGTAACGGCAAATTTGTTTCTAAGGAAAATGAGTTTGTAAAATACAATACCGGAACAGCAATTTTTGGCGGCTCCGGTACAGATGTTCAGCATTCATTCTTCCAAATGTTGCACCAAGGAACAACGCCAATTCCGGTTGACTTTATTATTCCGGCAATTTCTCACAATGAAATCGGCAATCATCATGAAATTTTAATTGCCAATGTTTTAGCTCAAAGTGAAGCCTTAATGAGAGGAAAAACCGTTAAAGAAGTTGCTGCTGAAATGGAAAAAGCCGGCAAGAGCAAAGAGGAAATAGAAGCTCTGAAAAAATATAAAAGCTTCCCCGGCAACAATCCGTCTAATACCATTATTGTTAAGAAAATTGACCCATACACATTGGGTATGTTGGTTGCAATGTATGAACACAAAGTTTTTGTTCAAGGTATTATTTGGGATATTAACTCCTTTGACCAATTTGGCGTTGAGTTAGGCAAACAAATGGCATTGAAAATTCTGCCTGAAATTCAGGGCAATGAATCAACCATTATGCATGATTCTTCAACAGCGTCTTTAATCAGATATATCAAAAATATCAGAAAGTAAGCCTATGGCGATTAGAATTCTACCATCAAATCTAGTCAACCAAATTGCCGCGGGAGAGGTGATTGAAAGACCATCTTCTGTTATTAAAGAATTGGTTGAAAACTCAATAGACGCCGGAGCCACTTCAATTGAAGTGACTTTGGTAGATGGTGGAAAAAGCTTAATCATTGTATCTGATAACGGCAAAGGTATGAGCCCCGAAGAGTTGGAGTTGGCAGTTGAAAGACACGCCACTTCAAAACTCCCCGATGATAATTTATTTAATATCAATTTCTTAGGTTTTAGAGGAGAGGCTTTGCCCTCAATTGCCTCTGTTGCCAGATTAAGCATCACCTCAAGACCCAAAGATGCCGAAAATGCGTGGAAAATTGAGATAAACGGCGGCGTTAAGAGCAAACCAGTTCCGGCATCACATCCGTATGGCACCAGAATAGAAGTCAGAGATTTGTTCTATGCCACACCCGCCAGATTAAAATTCTTAAAAACAGGGGTGTCTGAGACCAACGCTTGTATGGATATTTTAACCAGAATAGCCATGGCCAATCCGCATATTTCTTTTTATTTGAAAGACGGAGATAAAAAGAAGCTGAGCCTAAATGCCGAACAAGGAGAGCTTTTTGATGCCAGATTGAAGAGGCTATCTGATGTTATGGGTAAAGAATTTGGCGAAAACTCTGTTTTGATAAACGCTCAAAGAGAAAATTTGAAAATCACCGGATATGTGAGTTTGCCAACCTTAAACAAGGCCAATTCATTATCTCAATATTTATTTGTGAATAATCGTCCCGTTAGAGACAAGTTGCTATTAGGCGCAATCAAAGGTGCGTATATGGATGTTTTGGCCTCAAACAGATATCCGATGTGTGCTTTGTTTTTTGATATTGATCCCGCTTATGTTGATGTGAATGTGCATCCGGCCAAAGCGGAAGTTCGTTTCTATGACAATGCTTTGGTAAGAGGTTTATTAGTTTCTTCCATTCGCAATGCCTTAAACACTGAAAGTCGTAGAGCCTCAAACACGCTTGATATTAATGAGTTTGTCAGAGATGAAATTCCAAGTTTTGGTGCCCCTATACAAAAAGATGAAACTCAATTTCAAACATTAGAGCTTAATGAACATCAATTAAAACCGCATATGGGCTTTAATTTTCAATCTGCATACACACCAACCAAAAAAGTTCAGGTTGACTTGCCTGATTTAGAACACAAATTTTCTGTGCGTGTGGAAGCACCTGAAAAATATGAGAGCGTTTCTGAAAGCCAAAACGGTCCGTTAGGGATTCCCAAAGCGCAATTTCATAACACTTATATCATTTCACAAACACAAGACAGCATCGTGATTATAGACCAACATGCTTCGCACGAGCGTATTGTGATGGAAAAAATGAAAGAAAATCTGCAAAAAAACGGGCGCTTGGCTTCTCAAATGTTGCTCATTCCAGAGATTGTTGAGGTAACGGATGCCGCCAAAGAAAGATTATTAAGCTTAACGGCAGAGTTTCAACAATTAGGCTTGGTTATGGAAGAATTTGGCAACGGTGCGGTTATTGTTCGAGAGATTCCGGCTTTGTTAAAAGATTGTGATGTTAAAAAGCTCATCACCGATTTAAGTGAAGAAATTGCCGAATGGGGCGGAGAATATGCGCTCACAGATAAGTTACACCACATTTGCGCCACCTTTGCTTGTCATGGTTCGGTTAGGGCGGGAAGACCTCTTAATTTTGAAGAAATGAACCGTTTGTTAAGAGATATGGAAAAAACAGACCATTCCGGACAATGCAATCACGGTCGCCCGACATATATTGAATTAAAATTAAAAGATATTGAAAAATTGTTTAATCGAAGATAACAAAAAATCCTCGTAAAAACGAGAATTTTTTGTTAAAAAAGCTGTTTTTTATAAGTTTTTATACATATTCCATGTAGAAGCAATAATATTTTTCAAATCAGAATGTGTGGCTTTCCAGCCCAAAACTTCAAAAGCTTTGTCCGGCTTAGCGGTAACAATTGCCGGATCTCCGGCGCGTCTGGGTGCAAACTCAAACGGAACTTTTTTGCCAACCACTTCTTCAGTTTTGTGAACCATTTCCAAAACACTGCTGCCTAAAGAAGTTCCCAAATTCAAGATTTGGCTTTCTCCGCCTTTGTTCAAATATTCCAAAGCAAGAGCATGAGCCGTTGCCAAGTCTGTCACATGAATATAATCTCTGATGCATGTTCCGTCTGGAGTATCATAATCATTGCCAAAAATTTTGAGTTTTTCTCTTTTTCCAATAACGGCTTCCATCACAATCGGCAACAAGTTTTGCGGGTTTTCTTCCAAACCTTTAATATCGCCGTCTTCATCATATCCAACAGCATTAAAATAGCGCAAAGACACAAATTTAACCCCTTTAAGCTGGTCATACCACTTTAAGAATCTTTCGGTTTCCAGTTTGGTAAAGCCGTAAAAACTCATCGGATTTTCAGGGTGTTTTTCATCCAAAGGAGTGTAAAGAGGTGTGCCATATACAGAAGCAGAAGAAGAAAAAATAGCTTTTTTCACGCCGGCTTCAACCATGGCGTTCAATACATTAATCACACCATTAATATTGTTTAAGGCATATTTCATGGGGTTTTCCATAGATTCGCCAACGGCTTTCTTTCCGGCCAAGAGAACGATTCCGTCCACATTTTGTTTCAATGCATCAAGAATTTGATTATAATTTAAGATATCTCCTTCAATAAAATCAGCTTCTTTGAATAAGTTAAGTTTTGTTCCGGTTGAAAGGTTATCAAAAACCGTAACTTTCATCTTTCTTTGCAACAAAGCCTTAACCACGTGACTACCGATATATCCGGCCCCGCCGATAACCAAAATATGCATATTTTCCTCCTAAATATTGTTTTTTTGTAAATTACTTTGTTTTTAGGTCGATGTAAAGAAAAAGCGCAAAAGATTGACATTATTTTAGAGAGGTGTTAAAAGCGCTTGCACAACAATAAATAAGAGGATTTTTTTTCATGCAACAAGAAATATTTTGCGGCATAGATTTTGGCACGTCCAATTCATCTATCGCCGTTGCAGGCAAGCATCTTAACCCACAGTTAATACCGCTTGAAAATCAAAAAAAATATAATCCCGTCAACCATATTTTACGAAATAGGGCAAAGAAAACCATTTTTTGGAACACAAGCCATAGAACGCTATATCTTAGGATATGAGGGGAGGTTTATGCGTTCCTTAAAAAGAGTTTTGGGTACGGAGTTGATGGAAAACGGCACAATTTTGAATGGTAAAATTGTCCGCTTTGAAAATATTTTATCTCAGTTTATCAACAATTTAAAAGAAAAAGCTGAATCAAAAACTCAACAAAATATATTCTCTGTCGTTATGGGAAGGCCAGTCCATTTTAGAGATAATGACAACAAGGCAGATTTGGCTGCTGAAAGACAACTTGAAAGCGTTGCCAAAAGTGTTGGCTTCAAAAATGTGTCTTTTCAATATGAACCGATTGCAGCCGCTTATGCGCATGAAGCAAAAATTGATAAAGAAAAGTTAGCCTGCGTTATAGATATTGGCGGCGGTACATCAGATTTTAGTATTATTAGAATTGGCGGAAAGCATAAAAATAAAACCAATAGGACGGATGATATCTTGGCTAACACAGGCGTCAGAATAGGCGGAAACGACTTTGATAAAGACTTGGCAATTAAATCATTTATGCCTGAATTTGGAATTAATACGACATATGGCAAGAAAAATCTTCCGGTGCCGAGTTCTCAATATTTTGATATTGCAGAATGGAGCAAAGTAAACTCTTGTTATAATTATAAAAATATTAAAATAATTAATGAGGTTTTAAATGAGGCGCATTCTCCAAAGCTTTATCAAAGACTTTTAGAATTATATGAAAGACAAAAGGGGCATGAATTGCTTAAAACGGTAGAAGAAGCTAAAATAAATTTAAGTAATAAACATAATATAATATGTTGCTTAGAGTTTTTATCAGATAAAACTGAAATTATTTGCTCACAAGATTCTTTTAACCAATCTATTGAAAAAGATGTTTTAAAAATAAAAGATTCGGTTGCAGAATGCTTAAAGCAAGCAAATGTCCAAGCAAAAGACATAAACTTAATTATATTAACCGGCGGTTCAACCGAAATTCCATATGTAAAACAACAACTTTGCCATATTTTTGAAAATGCCGAATTATCAGATGAAGACAAACTTTCTTCAGTGGGGCTGGGTTTGGCTTATGATAGTTTGCATCAATTTTAAATTTTTTTTTCATAGGGGATGTTTTTTTCAATTTTATGATTATATGAAAACTGTGCTTAATGATATAACAGATTATACAACTAAAAATAATTATATTTTTATATTGACAATCAAATATTATGAGCTAATATACAATTGTCTTTTAAAAGATAATAATTACAGGAGTTTATATAATGAAAAAATATTTATTATTAGCCGGTGTGGCTTCTATTATGAGTTTTAATGCAAACGCTATGGATATGGAAATGAAACCATATGTTGGTTTGGACTATGTATATTCTATGGCTGATATCAATGAAGATTATATTGATGAAGATTTGCACGCAATGGCAATTTCTGCCGGTGTCAGAATGCACAAGAATTTGGGTTTAGAAGCTTTCTTCCAACAAACAGAAGAAGGTAAAAAAGGCACACCAATAGGTGAAGTTAAAGACAAATATCATGCTTATGGCGTAGATATGATTGGTTATATGCCTTTGGGTTGTGATGAAAAAGTAGAATTGTTGGGATCTTTAGGTTTAGGTTATTATGACGCTGAAGTAAAATTGAACAACATTAAAGAAACTGATGACGGTTGGGGTTGGCGTTTGGGAGCAGGTGCTCAATACAACTTCACCGACAATATGGCAGCACGCGTAATGGTTCGTTATGCCGATGTTGATATTGATGGTATTGATAACATCGTTGACTTAACAGCAGGTGTTAGATACAGCTTCTAATAAATATATAAAGTTAAAGCCTTTGCTCAAAAAAAAAGAGGATGATTTTCATCCTCTTTTTTTAATGAGTATGACCAAATCTTTTTCTATTTATCATTAATTCCGTAAAATTAGAAAACTGATGTGGCGATGCAATATCTGCCGATTCTTCATTTTGAATTTCTTGTTTTTTTGTAAAGTCTTTAACATTTTCCGCATCATAATTACTTGTATTCTTTTTACCGAAAGAAACACCTCTAAGCATACAAATATGACGAACCAATTTTGTTTTTTCAGAGGAAATATCTGCTGTTTTTTCTTGCATAGAAATCTTTCCGACCGAAGTCATTAAATAATCTTGTCGGCGTTGTTGAAATCCTTGTCTGGAGCAATCTTGCAAATAAGAATCTATAGAATTGTAAAGTTCTAATTTTTTAGATTGCATTTCTTGTTCTTTACCAAAACCAGAAACAATATGCTCCATATATTCCAAACCATTATTAACTTTAGAAACAATATTTTGTTGAGGAATAAACAATGTTTCATTCTTACCGTCTTTATAGACCACATTTAACCCAACTTTTAGACTATCAGAGCTCTGAACATCCTTAATTCTTCCGATTTCTGCCAGTTTTTCTTTAGGCAAAACCTGACCTGCTAATAAAACAGCTTGAGATCTTTTCATTTTTTTATTAGGAGTATTATAACCTTTTTGTAAACTTTGCGGCATATCTAATTGTGGTAGCAAAGACTTAAACATTTCTGTTTCTACCGGGCCTTTCATTTCCATATAACGTTTCAGGCCTGCACCAAGCTTTTCTAATCCTTTTTCATTTGGATTATTATTTTCAGGATGATGAGAAATAGCGCCAGCTGCAATTACTGAAATAGCATGCATTTGCATATTTTCCGGCACATTTTGCAAACACTTCGAAATAAGCTTTTTAGCTTTTTCTTTATCTGGAGAATTTTGAGGAATTAAAGCGTCAAGAGTTTTATTGGTTGCAGATGAAGGCGTTTGTTCTTGCCCCATATAATAACGCATCATAAATGCAGATTTTTGTTTAAGTGACAGATTAGAAAAAGTATCGTGTATTTCTTCTAAATCATTATACTTAGTGCTAGTAACACAATTTGCAGCAATAAAAGATTTTTCAAATTTTTGTTTTTGTTCAGCTGAGTAAGGTTCATTTAAGAAACCAAACACCATATCATCACTCATTTGAGGATTATCATCCATAATTTTGAAAAAAGATTCTTGTTTAATATAAGTTGCTTCATTGTTCTTATCATGAGAAATGCAACAATAAGGCTCTAATGAGCTGAGTGTTGCCAGTTGCGCTTCAGATTTTTCTGCAAAATTGTTATATAACGCTTTGTAATTATTATTACCTAAGCCCTCTGGAGATAACTGATGTTCTTTAAAATATTGACTGACATTTTGAGCATAAGTTTCAGAATTATCATCAATACCAAATTTTTCAACCAACGTATCACTTAGATTTGAAGTTATCTCAGCAATTGCTTTTGGAGAACTTAAATTATATGCAGGTGAAAGCATGATTGACAAATTTTTAATTTGTGCGTCTTTATCTTCTGTCTGAGAAATATCATGCATTATATCTTTAAAAAACTGTTGTTCTCTCTCAGAATTAGGAACCAATAAATTATATTGCATTAATTTGTCATAATAGCCGATTTTATCTTCAACAGGATGTTGAGATAAAGCTGGTAAATCTATACTTTTTTCCATAGATGCGGCCAAAAGGTCATAACCGTTGCTTTGTGTATGTTTAAACATTTTATCATACTGATTAAGATCTGCGATAGTAATATCATTTCTATCCTTGCAAAAACAATAAAATTCAGCCAATGGAAAAGTTTGGTCAATTTCTTTACAATCTGTCTCATGATAGAAAGAAGCATTATAACAATTATTAAGATCTTCAAAACTTTTAGGCGCTTCCATACCATTAAGGACTCGTAAATATTGAATATCTTTTTCAATCAGGTCAAATCGATTATTTGCCGAATATAGAGCAAAAATATCTGTTGAAGAATATGTTTCTTTTTCCATATTTAATATGGCGTCTTTTCCAAGAACATCTTGAAGATCATTAACCGCCAAATCATGAATTATAATAAAATCAGCATTCTTATCTTTTAATAAAGCAGAGTGAGCCCTTTGAATATTCTGGCTCAAAGATAATTTATCTTCATCGCTGAGTGTTCCTGAATTAACAGCATTACGAGCAAATTGTGCATATTCTTGCCAAAATTCGCTTCCCAAAGCATGCGTACTTGTTTGAGCTAACACATTGTCAGATATAACATAAGACATATTTTTTTGAAGATTCTCAGAAGAGGTAAGTTGAGAATCTAAAATAGAGCTATTTTGAGCATGTTGAACAATTTCGGGAGCAATACCCATAGAAGGAGAATTGCTAAAAAGTTCATTAACCTCACTAAGTCCTTGTTGAATTGACATTTGGCTAAGATAATTACTGGAAGTCATATTTTCAACTTGAGCAGAAATTGCTTCAGATTTACCCATATAAAAATTATTAGAAAATTCTGAAATTTTTGCATATTCGGAACGAAGATAAGCATTTTGATAATGTTTTTCTTCTCCAAGCTTATATGTAGCAGATACTTTTCCATCATCGCCGACTAAATAATAGTTAGATGCGTTCATAGAAGAAAAATTTGGTAATCTCAAATCATGAACATTGAGAACTTCTTGTAAAAAATCTGCAATATAAGGATGTTCTTTTGATGCTTGAATCAAACATTCATAAGGCAACTCTTTTCCGATAATGAAAGAGGGATCTGGTTGCAAATTTCCAATTTTTTTATTTAAAATAAGCGCGGCATTAGTTTCTAAAGGAATATCTCTAGAACAAGCTTTTGATAAATTCTCCATTTTTTCAGAATCATTTGGGTTCAACAAAGCATCTTGCGTCGCATTGTTAATATTCTGTATGCGGTCAATTTTTTCTAGCTTACTATAATTATCACCGACTTGTTCTTTAACCAAATTAAAGTCAAGACCTTCGAAATTAGGGCTTTGGGCCAATTCTGGAAAGATTAATTTTTGATAAGCATTTAATGGTGAAATTCTAGAATTATTACCAATTATGGATGCAAAACTTTGCGCCGCATATTGATTTAATTCTTCAGAAGATAGCCCAGATAATATATTCTTTAACGCGGTTCTCATTCTCAAAGGAACTACTTTGGAATAGCCTCTTAATTCTGCGATTGCATCATTTTCAATAACTTTGAGTTTTTCTAGAGGAGATAATAATTTAAAATCTTCTTGATTGTATTTTTCAGTATATTGATCAAAATTTTCTTCTGAAGATAATAAATTTTTAATTTCATCGGGAATTTCAGAGATTTGAGAAACAGCATCAAAATCGTCATTAAAATTAGAAAGGGCATTATTAAATTTCAAATATACTTCGCGGTTAAAAGACATAGGGTGGTCATCTTTCTCAATGGCAGCAAGATCATATTCTGATTTTGCATTAGTAAAAAATTTAATGCCTTCATCAATGTTGTATCCGGCATTTTTGGCAAGTTTTAAGGCATTTAAATCTGCAGATTGCTCCTCATATTTTCCTCCAGCGAATGTATCTGAAGATGATCGTTTTGATAAATAGTGAGAAAGCTCATGGGATAAAATAAGCGCCAATTGATCTTCATTAATATTTTTTAACAATCCGGTATTAAAGAAAAACAATGGAGTTTCAGCCATACTATGCGAGGTAGCATTTACGGTATTATCGTTTACCAGAACAAAAGTACAATTTAATTTTTCAAGATCCGGAATACCTTTAGAAAGCTTTCCATATATATTTTGCATGTATTCAGTAAATGGGCTCTACGTCAAAAATGGGGGCAAAAGCAGTACTCAAGATTATAAAAAGTATTATAATCAGTTCACCACAAACCTATTTTGGAGGACTGCTAATGC
>CASFJL010000010.1 GCA_949295005.1 uncultured Pseudomonadota bacterium
AAAAGCAAACTATGTCTTGGTCCTTGACACATCGTTTTACTTCCTTTTCGTTATATTCTCCTATATAACCTAGCTCTTATTATACTAAATTTTGGTTAACTGAGCAACAAAAAAAAGGCCTCTAAACAGAGGCCTTAAATAAAAAGCAAAAAATTTTATTTTGCAGACTGTTTTGAGTTCATAAACTTTTCCAACCAATGAATGTTGTATTGGCCATCAATAAAATCTGTCTGAGAAATGATTTCTTGATGCAAAGGAATTGTTGTTTTTACACCTTCAATAACAAATTCTTCCAAAGCACGGCGCAAACGCATTAAAGCAGCATTTCTAGTTTTTCCGTGGACAATAAGTTTTGCAATCATACTGTCATAGAAAGGAGGAATTTTATATCCGGAATAAATTTCAGAGTCCACACGCACACCTAATCCCCCAGGTGCATGCCATTCTGTAATTTTCCCCGGCCATGGAGCAAAAGTTTCAGGATCTTCGGCATTAATACGACATTCAATAGCATGACCGTTAAACTGAATATCTTTTTGGCTGTATCCAAGTTGAGCTCCGCTGGCGATTCTAATCTGCTCTTTAACAATATCAATACCGCTAATAGCTTCCGTAATAGGGTGTTCAACCTGCAAACGCGTGTTCATTTCCAAGAAATAGAACTTGCCGTCTTCATACAAAAATTCCATAGTTCCGGCATTATTATAACCTAAAACTTCAGCAGCATGACGAGCAATTTCACCAATTTCTTCACGCTGTTTTTGGTTTAATGCCGGAGATGGTGTTTCTTCAATCACTTTTTGGTGGTTGCGTTGAATAGAACAATCACGCTCACCCAAATGCACTACATTTCCATAATTATCTGCTAATACCTGCATTTCAATATGACGAGGCTTTTGCAGATATTTTTCCATATACACAACATCGCTGGTGAAAGCGTTTTTAGCCTCAGCTTTGGCCATGGTATAGGCTTCTTTCATTTCTTCATCATTGAAAGCGGTTTTCATACCTTTTCCGCCGCCGCCGTCTTTAGCTTTTACAATAACCGGATAACCGATTTTATGAGCCCATTCAATGGCATGTTCAACACTTTCTAATGCCGGAGAGCCCGGAACAACGGGAAGACCTGCTTTGATAGATGCTTCTCTTGCTGTGATTTTATCACCCATTTGACGCATAATTTCGGGTCTTGGTCCAATAAAAGTAATACCATGTTCTTCCACCATTTCAGCAAAGTCTGCGCTTTCAGACAAAAAGCCAAATCCGGGGTGAATGGCATCTGCACCGGTAATATGTGCGGCAGAAATAATGGCAGACATATTTAAATATGAATCGGTAGAGCGAGCAGGGCCAATGCAAACAGCTTCATCTGCCAAGCGAACATGCATGGCATCAGCATCGGCTTCAGAGTGTACGGCAACGGTTTTTATTCCCATTTCTCTACAAGCGCGATGAATACGCAAAGCAACCTCACCACGATTCGCAATTAACACTTTTTCAAACATATCAAAATCCTCAAAAATGGAGGGAAATTATTCTATAATAACCAAGGGTTCGCCATATTCAACAGGGTCACCGGTAGCAACCAAAATATTAGTAACTTTGCCTGCTTTGTGAGATTTAACGGGATTAAAAGTTTTCATAGCTTCAATCAAGCAAAGAGTATCACCCTCAGAAACGCTGTCTCCGACTTTAACATAATTAGGAGAATTTGGATCAGCAGACAAATAAACAACACCGACCATTGGAGATTTTACAGCGCCCGGATGTTTAGAAAAATCTTGATCTTGAGCAGTTTCTTTTTCAGCTTGAGCAACGGGAGCTTGAGCAACCGGAGCGCTAGGAGCAACCTGAGGCAAAGCCTGCGGAGCAGGAACAAAAGCCGGAGCAGCCAATGTTTGAGGAGCTTCTTTGGTTAAGCAGATTCTGCAATTTTCATCTTCATATTCTAATTCAGTTAAATTATTTTTATCAAGAATTTCAGCAAGTTTGCTGATAACTTTTGTATCCAATGGATCAGCCATTTTTTTTATTCTCTCTTTTGTTAATACATAAAATCAAGAAAGATTCATATCCCAATTTTTATCAAAATACAATAAAAATTATCAAAAAAACGGCAAATTTGCAAAAAAACAATAAAAAAAGACCCAAAATTGTTCAAAATTCAATAATTTTGAGTTTTGGGATAAAAACTGTGTATTAATTTTTTGGCATGTTTTTTGCATGTAGAAAAATATGAATTTTTATAAGGAGATTTATTAATGGTATTATGTGCATTTATGCCTTCAGTAACCGGAATGGATGCTCAATCACACGCTTTGCAAACGGTGAGTAGCAACATTGCAAACGTGAATACAATTGGGTATAAATCCAGTGAGACAATGTTTTACACATTGTTAGGTTCAGCTTCATCTCATAAAGGAAATTCTGCGGTAGATCTTCAAGCCTCCAGAGTAGGAATTAATTCTGTTGGTTATTATGACAGAACCAATATTACCACACAAGGAAGCATATATTCTTCCGGCGGCTATTTTGACGTTGCCTTAAATAATAATAGCAACGCTTTTTTTACGGTGAAAGATAGATACTCCGGAGATACATATTATACCAGAGCCGGAAACTTTCGTGTTCAGCTTAGTAACGGAAAACCATATTTGGTAGCCAATAATGGCATGATAGTTCAAGGTTTTCAACCCAATGCAGAAGGCGGATTTGGAAATACGGTTAGTGATATTGTTATTGAATATCCTGAAGAGATTCCAGCTGTTCCAACAACAAAAATGGAAATTGTTGCCAATGTTCCGGCAGATGCTGTAGATAATAGCAGTTATGGAATGGTTGTCTATGGGCCAAATAACAATTCTTCAAATATGAATATGATTTTTTCAAAAGTTGAAGGGCAAAATAACCTATGGACGGTTAATTTCAATTTAGATAATGGCACGGTTGTCTCAGATCCAATAGAAGTTCAATTTTCTGCAGACGGCAAACTCATTTCTCCAAAAGATTTTAATATTAATATCAATTGGGAAGATGGTTCTACCAGCAGCGTGAATATGGATATTTCTTCCATGACACAATATGCCGGCAGTTCAGAGATAAAAAGCATTAGTCAAGATGGCAAACCAAGTGGAACATTCAAATATGTTTCCATTGGAGAAGAAGGAGTGATTACCGCCAGATATAGCAATGATGAATCTTATAATATTGCCAAATTGGCATTAAGTTCATTTGCTGCACCCAACAATTTAACTTCAATTTCCGGAACTTTGTTTGAAGCTAACGGCGCAAGCGGACCGGCAAGCTTTTTGGATGATAATAAAGATTATATTGTCCCGCAGGCATTAGAGCAATCAACAGCCAGTGTAGAAACCGAGTTTAGCAAAATGGTTATCATTCAAAGAGCTTATGGGTTAAACACCAGTGCTTTTACCACAACCGATGAAATGATGCAAACAGTTGTGGATTTGAAAACATAGTTTTATATTTTTAATTAAAAAAGCGATAATTCCGGTAAGAATTATCGCTTTTTTTGTGAGAAAAAAACTTCATTATAGGATGATGAATTAAAGTTTTATATAGTAAATGATAAAAAATATAAAAGTTATTATAGTATATACTGTTTAATTTCTTATATAAAATATAAAGTAAATATCTCTATATAAAAAGTAACCCACCGGCTAAGCCGATGGGTCTGCTCAAGCGGGTGTAACCCTAATGGTGCCAGCGAACGCCTTAAGGGCGTATGACGGTCTGGCAGGGCGAAGATTACTTGCTACCCGTAAATGGGGGCAAAATCCATTGTTAATTGACTTTGCTCCGCGTCTTATTTAAGTTGATTTCGAATATACTCTGTGATTTTTTGAGTGTTTTTTCCTGTTGTGTCTACATAATATCCTCGACACCAAAATTCTCTGTTTCGGTATCGAAATTTTGCATTTTCCCACCGTTCATATATTGCTAAACTACTTTTACCTTTGAGATAGCCCATAACCGAACTTACCGAAAGTTTTGGTGGTATCTCTATTAACATATGAACATGGTCACTACAGACCTCTGCTTCTATTATGCCTATCCCTTTCCATCGGCATAATTCTCTTAAAATATGCCCTATTTCTAGGCGACGCCTTCCATAAAAGGCCTTTCTACGGTATTTGGGTGCGATATTTACAATTCCATGTTGTATGTGCTATTGTATGTGTGTTCATAAAAAAACTCCTTTGCTTTTGTTAGGCTTTTGCCGGACCGTCTAAATCATTTTAGCAAAGGAGTTTTTTATGTGTAAAGCTGTAAGCTCTTTGGAACTACCGGCCTAGCCGGTAGTTTTCTTGTTACAAGAAAGAGGCACCATTCTGGTGCCTTTCGAGAAACACTAAGTATAATAATTATTTTGCATTGTTATAGTTTATTAACGGGAAGAAATTTCCGGTGTAGTTTGAATTACTTTGCCATACTAAACAATTATTGCCAAATACATCATCCTCTTCGCCGCAAATAGCTGCATATTCGGAATAAGTCCAGTTTGTATTATCATAAGATGGAATTTGATTATTGTTATGATCAAAATCAATCATATATGCTGAATTTTTTCCGGCTGATATGTTAGCATTCGCATACCCACAAGCTCTTCTTCCTGTAAACTTCGGAATATTAGTTGTGCTATAGTTGCATTGAGAAAGAATCTTATTTACCCTTTGATTTAATTCATGTTGGTACATATAAATAGTTCTACAATATGAAATATCTCCAGAAGACCAATTGCCTTTAGTTTTCTTAAAAGCATTTGATGCAGATGCTTCTCCTACCCATACATCTTCACCAAATTCTTTGGCAACTGTAGCAAAGTTTTTAGCAAGAGCATCTTTAGTTCTTACATAAGATACTGCAGCATTTTTATCAACGATAATTCCTATTGGATATTTGCTACAATCTAATTCTGTTGAAATAGAATAGTCCGCATAAAGATAATCAAATTTTTGAATGCATTGAGGAGAAAATCTTTTATAAAAGTATTTTTTTGTATCTTTGCATCCAGTAATTTTATATCGGACTTCTTCATTACATTCGTTATTAATATATGTTTTCTGTTCAAAGATGAAATCTGCTGAAGGTTTATTTATTTCAGTGAATCCATCTCTAGATGCATATGCAATAGTCGGACTACATGTTTTGTAGCATGTTTGTGAAATGCTTTCTCCGTCATCAACAATATTTAGTTTATATCCGGCATCGCAAGATGCAGCGTAATACAATGTTCCCGTACTACATGTTGAGGATATGCTAAATTGAGCCCCTGTACAACTAGATACACCATCAACTGCTTCGCATTCTGCCTTTGTTTTGTATATAGGGTTGTAAACTTTTCCGTTCAAACTATTTGGCTTGCAGTCTTTTTCGCATGTATCTGCTAATTGACTGCTAACATGATATCCTGCTTCACAACTTTCAAATTTATATTTTGTATCACTTTCTGTACAATACTTGTTTGTAATGGTACATTTAGAACAGATCCCATTTTCTGGACAAGAAGCTAAAGGATATCCAGAACAGGTTGTTTGAGTCTTATAGCAAGGCATATGTTTGCATACCGGTGTCGGTGAAGATGTGGAAAGATAATAATCATTAGCATTGTCGCAAGATACATATCTCCAACAAGTACCAGATTGACAATCAGAAGTCATATATGTCCCAGACTGAGAGCAAATATATCCGGTAGGACATTCGTCTTTCCATTCAGGGTTTGGTCCATATGAGAGTCCGCAACTTTTTGTCTGTGTTTTTTGGCATCTACCACCTGTGTAGCAATAACCAGAAATACAATCAGTAGTTGGTTTATGATATGTTGTTTTAGAACAATTTGAAGAAATTTCGGTACAAGATTCGCAAACTGTTCCTTCAGGGCAAGACATCATAAAATATTCCGATTTATCACAAAATTTTTCCAGACATTCACAATATGTTTTAGAAACTGAAATTTTATATCCTTCTGCACAAGATGTTAGTTTTTTATAAAGGGAGTTAGTTGGACAAGGAGAACATCTGCCATTAATAGGACATCTTTCCAGATTATATCCTTGTTTTGAACATAAATCACTAGGTTTTTGTGGGGTATTGGTATTTGGAAATTTATCATAATTATGAAGCCACATATCATCATCGGCATTAGGCAAAAAAACAGAGCGTGCCAATTGGTAGCTGCCTTCAGGCATAGACCTTAATTCTTGCTGAAGGGATTTTGCCCATGACAAATTATTAAAACACAACAAACCTCCCGCCATGATGAGCGAGCAAGTCCAAAATTTGAAAAATTTAAACATAACACAAATCTCCTCAATAATAAAAATTAAGACCCACACTACTTATTTTATAACTTTTTTATTTATTTTGCAATGCTTTTTGCAAGAAAATTAGTTTAGGTTTTACGATTTGCATTAGATATAAAAAAAATCCCCCATTAAACTTCTTTTAATGGGGGATTTTTCATGACTTCTTTTGATATTTATTGGACAACTTTAGTTAAATTTTGAGGGTCGCCATAAATAAGAGTTGAAGGTAAAGTCATGGAGTTCTTAATATAATAAGTATAATGGACCTGATTATTATTATAATATAATCCAGTATCAAAAGATTGGATTAACCTACTGGTATCCATAAATGTGATGTTGGCATATAGGTAAATATGAGCATATGATAATATTGTTTCTCCTCTACTATTTTTATAAGTACGATTAAAGTTATGAAAAGCAGCGCTACTATCAGGAGAAGAAATAGTTAAATCTCCATAAATATTAAATATGATAGCGTTACTTGTAATTGGCGTAAAACCGTATAACTTATCGTTTTCACTATCATTATCCGTAGTCGATTGTTTACCAAAATATGCACCGTTTGTAAGACTCAAACTTGATGCTTGCAGATTAACAGTACCTTCTCCAACCGGAGTAATTGAACCACCATCAAACGCGGTGTGATCAAAATAATAAGTTGTATTATTATTTCCGGATGCGGTTAGGTTAATCGTATCCATAGTGCAGTTTTCAAAATGAGCCTCTTGAGTTAAAGCAATATGTAGATAGTCTGAGGCATAAGAGTTACTTTTATCTCCATAAATAAAGCTACAATTTTTAAAGTTTCCACCACCATAAATTCCGGCGTATCCGTAAGAGCCGCTTCTGAGTGTACCTAAATTAAAGTCAACACCTTCAAAAGTAACATTTTGCGGAATATTGACACCCTCGGCAACAATAGTTGGTTTGGGGCAAGCGTCTTCAAATAATCCGGACGGCAAAATTTCTCGGATTCCCTTGATGTTAATGCCGGATTTTAAGTTGGCAACATTTCCTTTCAAATCAAAACCATCAGCAATTACGATTTGATATTCATAAACACCAGATGATATAGAATTTCTATCAACTAACGCTTTTTCTAATTCTTCCTGACTAGATACAAAAATTTTATTAGCGTTAATTGAACCACCACTGGTTTCCAAAAAAGTTTTACAATTTGTTTTTGTGCAAACCGGAGATGAAGAAGTTCCCGTTGGAATGTATCCTCCATTACAAGTAGCAAATGAATATTTTTTTGCAGCTACTGTCCCATCATTATTAACAATATTACAACTTGTACAACTTGCATTATCAGGACATTTATCTAAACGGTAATTCAAGCATTGCGATATGCATGAATTTCCAGATATTTCATATCCATCATCGCAACTATCTAATTTGTATTTAGTATCACCGGTTGAACAATCTGATTTTTTAATTGTACATTCTGAGCAATGACCGTTTTCAGGGCATTGAGCCAATGTATATCCGGTACAATTATTCACACTATTATAGCAAGGTTTATTTTCACAAACGCCGGGAGAAGAACCAGATGGTTTGAAATAACCATTAGCTTCATCACAAGCTTTATATTGATAACATCTTCCGGTTTTGCAATCGGTTGTCATATAATTTGCAATTTCAGTACATAAATATCCGGTCGGGCATTCATCTTTCCAAGTCCGACTTGTACCAGAACCTCCGCCACAACTGATTTCTTCACAATTTTTAACGCAGCGTCCGCCTTCATAATGATATCCGTTAATGCATTCAGTTGTTACTTTATAGTAGTTCATTTGATTACAATTTGTAGAGATTTCAACACATGGTTCTCCGCAATTCATTCCTTCCGGACAAGAAGTCATAAAATATCCGCTGGGAGAAGACTTATCGCAATAATTTGCAGCACAAAATTTTTCACAATATGTTTTAGAAGCAGAAATTTTATATCCTTCTGCACATGAGGTTAATTTTTTATAAGCGGCATCAGAGGGGCATGGTGAACATTTTCCATTTATAGGACAGCTTAATAAATTATATCCACTTTCTGTACATTTATTAGAAGCACTTTCGCCGGTACTAATACCTGGAATCTTGTCATATTCAGAGTACCAAATATCATCATCGGCATTAGGCAAAAAAACAGACCGCGCTAATTGATAACTACCTTCAGGCATAGGCCTTAATTTTTGTTGTTGTGTGGATCTTATTTGAGGTGGATTTGCCCATGTTAAGTTAACAAAACAAAGCAGATTTCCTGCCACTAAAAAAGAACAAGCCAGAAATCTGAAAAAATTAAATTTAATCATAACACAAATCTCCTAAATAATAAAAATTAAGGCCTATACCATTTATGATAATCCATTTTTTTTTTTTGCAACCAGAATTTTACTGGGACATAAAAAAAGTACTGTATTTAACAGTACTTTTAAGTTTAAGTCAGAAATTAAGAATTTATTCAGTTTCTTCAGTAGAAGAATATTTGATAGTGGCTCGTATGCGTGTTATTCTCATGTTGTCAACAGACAATACCTTATATTTGCAATAAGTATCTTCAACTTCATCTCCAACATTAGGCACGCGACCCAATAGTGCAAAAACATACCCCCCAATAGTGCTTTCTTCATATTCGGTTGCAGGTAGCACCATATCATCATAGGCATCTTCAATCAAATAAGCACCGTCAAATTCAAAAGAGCCGTTAGCCAATTTTTTCATAGGGACTTCTTCTTCATCATGTTCATCTTGAATTTCACCAACCAACTCTTCCAAAATATCTTCCATAGAAAGCAGACCGGCGGTTCCGCCATATTCATCAACAACCACAGCCATATGAATACGTTTTAGCATCATTTCATGTAAAATTTCAGAAATAGATTTATTTTCCGGTACAAAAAGCACTTTTCTGGCCAATTTTTTCAAAACATATTTATCTCCCATTTGAGGGTCATATTCCAGCATATCACGAATGTGAATCATTCCAATTATATGGTCTTTGTCTTTATCGCACAAAGGAAATCTGGTATGATTATTGTTTTTAACAAATTCAAGAGCTTCATTAAAAGTATTATTTTTATACAAGCATTTCATATCTTGTCTTGGAATCATAACTTCATGTGCCAAAATTTCAGAAAAATCAATGGCGTTTTGAATTATTTCACTTTCGGTATCATCAATAACGCCACCTTTTTGAGAGGCATCAATAATCAATTTTATTTCCTCTTCAGAATGAGCATCATCACTTTCATTTGAAACTTTTGTTCCCATAAGGTGCAAGATACCATTAGTAACATGGTCAAAGACCCAAATAAACGGAGCAAAAATTTGGTTAAAAAGATACAGAGGTTTAGCAATTCTTAAGACATAAGATTCTGTTTTTTGAATAGCTAATGTTTTTGGAACAAGCTCACCCAATACCACGTGCAAGAGTGTGATAAAAGCAAAGGCAACGCCAAAGCTTACAGAATGTAACAAAATTTTATTGTTGCCAAAAAATTCTTCAAACACATCTTCCAAAAGGTGAGATACGGCAGGTTCACCAATCCAACCCAAACCAAGAGATGCCAAAGTAATACCCAACTGAATAGCGCTTAAAAAAGTATTTAATCTGGCATTAATTTTAAGAGCGGTTTTTGCTCTTTTATCTCCAAAATGGGCTAATTCTTCCAATTTGGTTCTGCGAATTTTGACAATTGCAAATTCAGAAACCACAAAAAAAGCATTAGCAAAAACCAAGAAAAAAACAAAAAATAAATAAACAAAATCTAAAATTAAAGGATCCATAACTTTTTAATCAAAAACCTCATTAACAATTATTAAACATTAATATTTAATAGAAAAAATCTTAAAATGTCATTAATTTTACAAGAAAAGCTTAAGAGTTTTTGATAAATTCAAAAAAAGGGTTCTCAATAGCATGAGAACCCTTTTTGTTTACTTCAAAAACAAATTGCAACTTTTGTTGTCAGTTTGAGTCTGAATAATTTTTTCAACCTCAACAAATTTTTGAGCCTGAGAAAAAGCCACAATTTTCAAGCGCAAACTGTCTTTCATTTTAGAAAACCGGATATCTTGCAATCTGGCATAAGACAGTTTTCTTAACATAAGAATAAAAATTTCAGCCGGAGACATGGCATAAATGCATGAACCCGTATGTTTTTTTATCTCATTAACTTCCTTTTCTGAGCTAGGAAGCTGTTCAGCAATTTCAGATAAAATCTGAATAATTTGTCCATAAATTGCCTTTTGTTCGTGTTCTGACAACTGTTTGCCTTGTGTAAAAGGAAGTGTTTCAGTCATGACAATACTTGGATCAATTGCCAAGCATACCGGCAGCATAATTTTCAAATACTGCGGATAATAATGAAGCAACACTTGATATGCGTTTGCCAGAGCCGGTTTTTCTTTTTGCGCAAAACAAGACCAATTCAAAAATAAATAAAACAAATCATTAATTGATTTATTTCTTGTTGTCATTTCTTGAGGCAAGTTTGCAAAAGTTTTTTGAGCTTTGTCATAAGACATCCACGGTGCAAAACATAAGAACATTTTTCCCGTATTATGGAACACTCCTCGTAAGGAATATCCCTTTAAATACAAATACTCATTATTGATGAACAAAATTTTGTCACCAAGAATTTGAGAAATTGTTTTCCGACGCCAACTCTTATTTAGAGTTTGATTGGCAATTTTTTTCTTTTCCATAATATAATAAAAATTAAATTAAACATACCAAACTTAACGCAAAATATTTTATTTATCAATCAATAAAATATCTTTTCTTTTAAAAAAATATTTGATAAAAGCATAATATAAACCAATTAAATTGTAATATTATGGAATGGACGTATTATTTACTCAGCGTTTTTATCTCATTTCTCTTAAGTTTTGTTTTTGCAAAATTATTAATTACGGAAACAAAAGAAAAAAACGGAAGAGTTTTGGCAGATGAGATATCTTTTGGCATTGTAACGATTATTTCTTTTTTGGCAGCAATATTTTTTGCCATATTATTTTTTGCCAAAAACATTTATATGGGGTATGTTTTTGTTTTTGTTTGGGTCTTTGTGTGTATATATTTTGCATTTAAAAGAAAATCTAAAAAACAAAGAATTTCAGAGTTTAAGGACAGACTCAGATATAGGAGAGTTTTAAGAAAACAAGAAGATTGTCCGCATATTCTCATTTTGGCAGAAAAAGAGAAAAAGAAATCAAAAAACAAATCAAAAAACAATGAACCGCAAAAACACAGATGCCTTTTGTGCGGGAAAAATGTGTATAAATAATAAAAAAACTCAAAGAATTTTTCTTTGAGTTTTTTTTGTACTTATTTATATAAATCAGGCAAGATTTTAGAATTATTTTTTTTCGGAACAGAATTTTTACAAACCTTGTTAAAGATATTCAAGAAAAGTTTATAATCCCAATTATCCAAATTATCTGAATAAAGCTGAGCATTAATTTTATCAAGCTCATCGGCAAAATCTTTGTCTTTTATAATATCTTTCATTTCATTAAAATTTTTAATATAAGAAAGAGCATATTTTTCTTTGCACCAATCAAGCAAAGCATCTCTCAAGCCGCGCATATCTTTATTTTTAGCGCAAATAAGCACATTTTTTTCTAAAGATTTTGTATGAGGTTTTAGATTGTTACTATTTCTTTTCAAAAAGACAATAGTCAATATAATCCCTAAAACAAACCCGCCTAATGCAATGAGTGCAAAATAGATATTTATATTTAAAGTATAATGATTTTCCTTTTTCAAAGAGGTGCTTTCTTGAGACAAAGTAGGTAAGAGTTGCTTTTCTTCTTGCATTATTGAAGGTTGCATAGTCTCATTTTCTTTGATTTCCGGATTATCAATAACAGAAATTGTTCGCGGCATAAGTTCAGCCACTTCCATTTGCTTGCTTTTTACATTAAACCACGGAATTTTAATTGCAGGAATTTCAATATCACCGGTTTTGTTGGGGATATAAACATTAGAAATTTTCATCACAGAGGTCACATGCCCGTTTTCTACCTTCATTTCGGTTGCCGGTTTTTCAGGATATTGTTTCAAACCTTTGGTTTCAGGAAAATTAATAGAAGGCAGTTGATTATCCAAGACGCCATCTGCTTTAAGATAAATAGTGCGATGAAGTGCCTCGCCAAGTTTAATCTGATTTGTTTCATTCTCCCATTTATCCACCAAAAGCACATCTTGCGCGGGCAGCCACCAATTTCCGTTATTTGATTGAGGAATGGGCTGTACATCAATTTCAATTGGGTTAGATTTCAAAAAAACAGGTTCATGATCAGCAAAAGCAAAACCAAGTGTGGAGCTCAAGTCATCTCCGAACAAGTCAGCAAAAGGATCAATCCTTTTTTTAGGGCGTCCTAAAACATAACCCTCAAATCTGGCAGCAGGCAAAATGAGTTTGCCGCTTTTTTGCGGAAAAAAGGCATATTTAAAAATAATTTCACGCATTTTTTTGCCGTTTTTGACCAAAGGTTTTATTTCGGGAGTTCCCAAAGAACGAATAACCCAATCTTTGTCATTTGTGAGCTCAAACAAGGGTTCTCTGCCTTGCAAACCGCCGCTGTCTGTCAAAGAAATTGTATACAAAATTTCTTGTTGCACGTAAGGAGTATTATTATTAACTCGTCCGAGCATAACAAACTGATTGCTGTTTTCAGCATCTTGAGCAGAAATCTCGCTCGGGTCAATTACTTTTATGGTAATCGGGTCTGTCTTATTGCCGCTTTTATCTGTAAAGACAGGTATGGTTAATTGTCCTTTTTTCTTAGGAATCAAGCGAAATTGGCGAGAATATTCAATTGTTTTGTCAGAATTAATAATTTGAATGTTTTGCCCTTGTGCAATACCAACTACTTCAAAATCATTTTGCAACAAGGAAGTATCTGGAGCGGGAGGTTCTTGATTTTGGTAAACAATTTCCAAATTCAAACTTTGCCCGAGAGGAACGGTTGTTTTGTCAACCGAGGCCATAATGGAGGGTGTTTGAGCCCAAGAAATATGAGCAAACAGACTAAAACATATTGCAAAAAAGATAACTTTTTTCATTCTTCATCTCCATAACGATTCAAACGATATTCACGCGCAATAAAGGCTTTAAGCAAACCGCCCGGATCTTCGGGAATTTGTCGGAGTTGTTGGGCTTTTGCTTGTGTTTTTTCATCATATTGATCACCTTTTTTAGCATTTCCGTCAAAGCCTGCTTGTTGTTCTTTTTCTTCAGACTGAGGTTGATTTTGTGGTGATTCTTGCTGTTTGGAATAAGATTCGGCAGTGTTTTCAGAAGTTTCTTCCTTGTTTTTTTCTTCTCCTTCTTGCGGCTGCTCTTTTTGTTTTGAATTATCTTCTCCGGCAGAATTTTGATTCTGAGGATTATTTCCTTCATTCACATCAGATTTATCATCTTGCGCAGGAGAAGGCTGACCTTGAGAAGAATTATTATCAGGTTTATCTTCTTGTTTTTGGTCCTGATTATTTTGATTTTGCTGGTTTTGCTGATTTTGTTGTTGTTTTAAATATTCCAAGTTAAATTTGGCATCTTCATGATTTGGATCAATCTTCAAAACTTCTTCATATTTTTTTATTGCTTCTTCAATTTTTTGAGATTTTGCAAGTGCATTGCCCAAATTATACATTGATGTCACATCATTATGTTTTGCATAATATTTGGCTGCTTTGTCATAATTACCCAATTTATAGGCGGTGGCGGCTTGCCATGTTGGATCTTCAAAATTTTGTTCAGCTTTTTCAAAATCACCTTGTTCAAAAGCTTTTAAGCCTTTTTGATTCTGATTCAAAAACCATTGTGCAGAAGCAGGATAAGAGAACAAACAAGCAATAATAAAAATAAAGATTCCTTTTCTAAAAAACAACAAACAGCAAACAAGCGGAACAAAAACCAAATAATATCCCATATCAAACCATTGTTCTTGCTTGTTTTGGTTTTCTTTTAACGATGCTTCATCAAGCTGAAATTGTTTTACAAATTGTTGAATATCGGCATCATTGGGTGAAATTTCTTCAAATATCCCTTTGCCATACCGAGCAATAAGTTTTAATTTTTCATTTTGGCCTTTAGCAACTGGCAAAACATTAACATCAAAATTTTGTTCAGATGCTTTTTGAGCATTTTGCAGAGCCATATCAAATCTTTCACCCACATCGGCAGAAACCACTAAAATATTGCCGTTTTTATAGCCGGCATTTTTCAATTTTTCCATAGAATAAAGAATAGCTCTGTCAAGTCTGTCGCCATTTTTTGGCATAATATTAAAATCAACGGCGGAGAGCAGGTTTATGATAATTTTTTTATCATCCGTAATTGGTGAAATTAAAAAAGGTTCATTTGTATAAACAATTAAACCAAACTGCCCTGTCTTAATTTCAGAAAGCAAATCAATAATTTTAAATTTTGCGCGCTCGAGCCGAGAGGGTTGGACATCATTTTTCATCATGTCAGAAGACAAATTAAGCGCAATGATTACGGGGTTTTCCGGTGTGAGTGTAGGCATTGGAATTTTTTTCCATGTTGGGCCGGCAAGAGCCAACACAAGAAAAATATACCCCAAAAACGCCACCCATTTAAAAGTTTTTCTTTGAGAGGAAGAACCTTTGATTAATAAAAAGTTGAGCAAATTTTTATCACAAACTTTTTCCCAAGAAGAATAACTATTCAAGGTTTGAAAAATATATTTGTATCCAACAAGCGGAATAAATAGCAACAAAAGCCAAAGCGGGCGCAAAAAATGAAAATTGGTAAATATCTCACTAATCATTTTTTTTCTCCCTTAAGAGGATAATAAACAAAAGAAGCAAAGCTGCGCAAAGCGGAATATAAAAAAGTTCTTTGGTCTCTCTAACATATTGATTGGTGTTTGCAGAGGGTTCTAATTTATCAATTTCATTATAAATTTGTTGCAAAGATTGAGTATCTTTTGCTCTGAAGTATCTTCCTTTAGTTTTTTGAGCTAATTCTTTTAAACTTTTTTCATCTAAAGCGCTGTTTCTGGCAATTCCTAATTGGATTCCAAAAATAGAATCAATAAAAGCAGATTCATTGCCAACCCCGATGGTATAAATTTTAATATTTTCATCTTCTGCCAAAGAAATGGCATCTTGCATAGATAAAGAACCGTCATTATTTTCACCGTCTGTCAGTAAGATAATCACTTTGTCATTTTTTTCAGATTTCAGATTTTTCAAGGCCAAGCCCAAAGCATCGCCGATTGAGGTAGAGTTTCCGGCCATTCCGGCATCCATATTCCAAAGAATATCTTTAACAGAAGCCTTATCATAAGTCAGAGGCGCTTGCAAATAAGCGCGAGTGCCAAACAAAATCAGGCCGACACGGTCATTAGCGCGTTTATCCAAAAAGTCAGAAGCTGTTTTTTTTGCAGCTATAAGGCGGTTTATTCTTTGTCTGCCAATAGCAAAGTCTGGCTCTAGCATTGAGTTTGAAATATCCATAATAAGCATAATATCTCTGCTCTGAGACCGCACAGGCAAGGCTTCTCCAATCCATTGGGGGCGAGCAGCGGCAAAAACCAAAGAAATATAAAGCAAATAGAGCAAAAACAAAGAAGCTTGAGAAGCTTTTTTTCCAAGATAGCTTCCCCAGATTCCACCGGATTTTAAAGTAATTTTTTGCAAATCTTCAATAAAAGGAATTTTGAGTGCATCGCCGTGCAGGCCTTTAACATTTGGAAAAAAATGCCGAATGATTAAGGGCGCAAATAAGAGCAAAAAGGCATAAGGAAAAGCAAAATTAATCATAAATTTTCTCCAATCCATTTTTTGCAAAATTCACGCAAATTTTCCAAATCTTGCATAGAATAAACTTGACTTTTCTCCGGAATATAAGGGGCATTAATTAAAAGTTCGGCAGCTTTTTTTTCAAGAGGTTTCTTTGTTTTTTGATTAAGAAATTCACCCCATTCATTCCCAAAAAGAGCAGCGGCTTCTTTATATTTAAGGATACAAATTCTTCTTAAAATTTCAGATATTTGCTTGGCTGCAACAACCACATTTTCAGAAGAAATTTCTTCTAATAATTTAAGTGCGTAACGGGCTTTGCTATAACGTCTGAGATAAAGAATAAATTGTATGACTAAAAATAAAAGGACAATTCCGGCAAGCACTAACCACCACTCCCAAGCCAAAGGAAAAGGAGATACGCCGTCTGGAAGATGAATATCGCGTAATTCGGGTAAATTATCTTGCATTATTTTTGCCTTCTATAATTATATTGTCTTAAATAATTTAAGGATTAATCAACAAAAGTTCAAGCACTTTAAAAAGAAAAAAGTTACCAAATTTTGGTAACTTTTTTAGTTTAATATTGAAGTTTCAAAATATCAGCCACTCTGACTTCCTCGCCAATAATGTTGGGAATTTTTAAGAAGTGAGAATAAAATAATTTTGCTTCAATGGATTCTTCATCTTCAGGGTTAATTCCTTGCTGACAATCAAGAATAAAGGCATTAACCATAAACACAAGCTGATAGATAATCACCTTATCAAGTTTAGCGTAAAAATCTTCACCCAGAATTGTACGAAGACAAAGAAAATCTACCTTTTTAAAGGAGAGTAGCTTGCTTTTCTGAGCATACAAATCTTGCATAATTTCGCAGGTTCTAAGCTCTTTGCGCCAATCAGCCAATTTCATAAAGCTTTTGTCGTTAGCTTTTAAAATGGCAATTCTTTTCTTGAAAAGCGGAAAGAAATTAGCAACACGTTGGTTAGACTCAATGTCAATTTCCATTCTTTTTTCATCTTCAGCTTCTAAAGCCAGTTCTTTAAACTGTTGCTCAAGTTTGGGCAAAATCTGATTCTTTTTAAGAAAAAAAATCACACGGTCTTCAACGCAAAATTTTTGGATAAGACCTTTGCAAAGTTCTGCCGTTGCAACCATCAACGGTTTAATCTGGGTAGCTTGTTCCAAAGTAATTTCCACTTCCAAACCGCAATCCAAAATAACTAAGGCTTTGTCTCTGAGGGCTAAAACCTTAAGGATAATTCCTTGTAGCTTCATAGTTAATAATTTAATATTTATAAGTTTTATAAGTCAGAGCATAACGCTGATTAAGTCAGATGTAAATACAAAAAAGGTCGGAATTTACCGACCTTTTTAAGAACAATATAAAACCTAAGCAGATTTTAACAAACCATGTTTCTTTTTGCCTTGAGAGAGTTTAACTTCTCCGTTGACATAATCATTAGCTTTGATGACATAATTTTCATCGGTAATTGTGGCGTCATTGAGTTTCAATCCACCTTGTTTAATCAGGCGGCGAGCTTCACCTTTACTTGCCACAAAGCCAATTTGCAAAAATGCATCAAGAACCGAAATATCACCGTTAACGGAAATGCTGGGCAACTCACCGCCGGCAGAACCTTGTTCAAAGAGCTTAACAGCAGTTTCTTGAGCCGCATTGGCTTCATCAATTCCACGGCAAATTTTGGTTGCTTCATAAGCCAAAATCTTTTTAGCTTCGTTGATTTCTTTATCTTTAAGAGCTTCAAGGCGTCTGATTTCATCCATCGGCAAATCAGTATAGATTCTCAAGCATTTACCCACTTCGGCATCACCGATATTACGAAAATATTGGTAGTAATCGTAAGAGGGAAGTTTTTCTTCATTAATCCAAACCGCATTACCTTCGGATTTACCCATTTTTTTACCGTTTGAGTCAGTGATAATTGGGCTGGTAAAACCAAAAAGTTCCACATCATATTTACGGCGACCGAGTTCGGTACCGGAGGTGATGTTACCCCATTGGTCAGAGCCGGCAATTTGTGCACGGCAACCATATTTTTGGTAGAGTTCACAGAAGTCATAACCTTGGAGGAGCATATAGTTAAACTCCAAGAAAGACATGGGCTGCTCTCTGTCCAAACGAGATTTAACACTATCCATGGTGAGCATACGGTTTACAGAGTAATAAGTACCAATATCACGCAAAAAAGCAAGGTAGTTGATATCTTTGAACCAATCCCAGTTATCAACCATCACAGCGTCATTTTTACCATTGCCGAATTTCAAAAACTTGGAGAAAGATTTTTTCAAGCCTTCAATATTATGAGCCAAAGTTTCTTCTGAAAGAAAGGGGCGTAATTTATCTTTGCCGGAAGGGTCTCCGATTCGAGCAGTGGCACCGCCGACCAAAGTCAAAGGTTTGTGTCCGCATTTTTGGAACCAACGCATCATCATGAGTGGCACAATATGACCAACGTGCAAACTATCGCCCGTTGGGTCAGATCCCAGATAACCCACGGCCGGTGTTCCGCTTTTTTCGCATTCATAAAGATATTCATCAAAGCCTGTTTCATTAGTGCATTGATTGTAAAAACCGCGTTCAACCATCAGGTTAACAAATTGAGATTTAAATTGTGTCATTTTTCCTTTCCTTATATAATAAAATTTTAACGCATCATATCATATAATTTTTAGAGTGCAACAGATTCGATTAAATTATGGATACAATAAAGAAAATAAAAGCCTTGGGTTTAATGAGTAGTCCGTCTCTAGACGGGGTGGCTGCCTCTGTGATTATAACGGATGGGGTCGATGTCTATGATGTAGAAAGATCCATAGTTGAGCCATATGACGATTCGTTAAGAGAGCACTTAATTTCTTTAATTGGCAAAAAGCCTGAAAATTTTGACTTAAAAGCCAAGCTCCAAAACTTAGAAGAAGAGATAACCAAGGCTCATGCAAAAGTTGCCAATGAGATGATAGATTATGTGGATGGAAAAGTTGATGTAATTGGTTTTCACGGACACACGATTTTTCATGATCCAGAACACAAGTTCACATATCAAATTGGTGATGCGCAAATATTATCAGATTTAACCAAGACAAAAGTTGTAACACGTTTTTCTCAGGCGGATTTGCTGGCCGGCGGGCAGGGTGCGCCACTGGTTCCGGTATATTATGCCTCACTGGTTAATCAGTTTGAAAAACCTATTGCCATTGTTCATATCGGAGCGGTTTCAAGCTTGACATATGTCGGAGACAACGGAGAGTTGATTGCTTTTGATGCCGGCCCCGGAAATGCGCAAATTAATGACTGGGTATTTTTCCATGCCGGTTTACATATGGATTATGATGGAAAACTGGCCATAAGCGGCAAGGTCAATGATAAGGTTTTAGTCAACCTTATGCGTCATAAATATTTTGCCAAATATCCGCCCAAAGCTCTGGATAGAAATTTATTTAAAGAAAAATTAGAGCATTTGGAGGGCTTAAGTTTAGAAGACGGGGCGGCTACCGTAACATCTTTTGTTGCAGAAGCGATTGGTTATTCAATGGCTTTATATTTACCTCAAATGCCAAAAAGATTAATTGTTTGCGGCGGCGGTGCCAAAAACCCCACGTTAATGCGCTTTTTAAGAACAAAACTTCCGAATATAAATATTGAGACAGCAGGGCAATTAGGCTGGCGTGCTGATACAATGGAGGCTCAAGCCATGGGTTTTTTGGCCGCCAGAAGATTATATAACCTACCCATAAGTTTTCCAAAGACAACAGGTGTTAAAGAAGCTTTGATTGGTGGAGAAATTTATGTTCCTCAACAAAAAATAGATTTTTTTTGAAAAAAAGTTATTGACAAAAAAAAGTTTTGTGATAAGAGTCTGCCCCAGTAAAAGATTTTTATGGCTATTATATAACAATATAAAGAGGAAAGAAAGGTTTGGTACATCAGAATCTCTTTTCCATAGCTTATATAGATGATCAGCCTCTTTCCTCTAACACATATCTGAGATTTAGTTTCTGAAAATATGTACCGCTTGTGAAAGTATGTACATATAATATTAAATCACAGAAAAAGAGTTGCTTGAGAAAGTAACTCTTTTGTCGTTGGTGTTATTAAGTTGCTATTAATTTGTTTTTTGATTTGTTTAGTCAAATTAATAGTTTCACAAGATGCGTGAAGAGGAACGCTCGTGAGAGTCTTCCTCTTTTTTTATGATATAAATGCTTGACTCGCAAGGATTCCTGTTCTAAATTAACCCGCAGAAAAAATAAATTTTTGAAAGATTCTTTATAAATGTGCACATTTAATATACATATCATATCTATCATTATCCCTTAGGGGATATACTTTCTTGCACATAATTCAAAAAAACACTCAATCAAAACAAAATCCGTTAATTTAAATATTATAAGGTATAGGCAAATGACAAAATTCTATGCTGATGTTAAGGCAAAGCCTGACTTTGTAGAAGTCGAAAAAGAAATTTTAAAATTCTGGGAAGAAGACAACACATTTGAAAAATCCGTACACAATCGTGACGGTGCGGCTGAATTCGTATTTTATGACGGCCCTCCGTTTGCTAACGGTACACCGCACTATGGTCACATCATGGTTTCTTATGTTAAAGATGTGGTTGCCCGTTATCAAACTATGAACGGCAAAAAAGTTGAACGCCGCTTGGGTTGGGACTGCCACGGTCTTCCGGCTGAAATGTCTGCTGAAAAACAATTAGGTGTTTCGGGTAGAAAACAAATCGAACAATTCGGCGTTGAAAAGTTCAATGACTTTTGCCGTTCCGATGTTTTGAAATACTCCGGTATCTGGGTAGAAATGTTCAAACGCATCGGTCGTTGGGTAGACTTCAACCATGATTACAAAACCATGGACTTGCCGTTTATGGAAAGCGTGATTAATAACTTCAAACAACTTTATGAAAAAGGTTTGGTATATGAAGATTATCGTGTTTTGCCATATTCTTGGGCAGCAGAAACCCCATTGTCTAACTTTGAAGTAAACCAAGGTTATCAAGATAAAACCGATAACGCCATCACCGTTATGTTCAAGTTGGAAAATGGTATGAACATTTTGGTTTGGACAACCACCCCTTGGACATTGCCTTCAAACTTGATGTTGGCCGTTGGCTTGGATATTGACTATGCCGTTATGGAAGAAGACGGCCAAAAATACATCTTGGCAGAAGCTTTGCTCGGCAGATATAAAAAACAATTAGAACACGCTACCAAAGTCGGTTCCATGAAAGGTAAAGACTTGGTCGGTATGAGCTATGAGCCGATGTTCCCCTATTTCAAACATTTGAAAGACAAGGGAGCCTTCAAAGTTTTGAGCGGTGAGTTCGTATCCACTGAAGACGGTACCGGTATCGTTCACATTGCCCCTGGTTTCGGTCAAGATGACTTTGAGGCTTGCCGTGCATATGATGAAAACTTCCCGGTTGTTTGTCCGGTTGATGAGGCTGGTAAGTTCACCTCAGAAGTTCCGGATTATGAAGGTAAGCAAGTTTTTGAAACCAATGAGCCGATTATGCAGTTGTTAAAAGAACGCGGCATCTTGGTTAAAAAAGAACAATATACCCACTCTTATCCGTTCTGCTGGAGAACAGATACACCGTTGATTTACAAAGCTATGTCTTCTTGGTTTGTTCGCGTAACTGATTTCAGAGATGAAATGGTTAAAAACAATCAACAAATCAACTGGGTTCCGGAACACATTAAAGACGGTCGTTTCGGCAAATGGTTGGAAGGTGCCAGAGATTGGTCCATTTCTCGTAACCGTTTCTGGGGAACACCGATTCCGGTATGGAAATCTGACAACCCGCAATTCCCGAGAGTAGATGTTTTTGGTTCCGTTGCCGAAATTAAAGAAAAAACCGGTATTGAAGTTAAAAACTTGCATAAACCATACATTGATGATGTGGTTTATCCCAACCCGGATGATCCGTCTGGCAAAACCATGATGCACCGCGTGTCAGATGTGTTTGACTGCTGGTTTGAATCTGGTTCAATGCCTTATGCTCAAGTACACTACCCGTTTGAAAACAAAGAATGGTTTGAAAGCCATTTTCCGGCAGATTTCATTGTTGAAGCTATGGATCAAACCCGTGGTTGGTTCTATACCTTGACTGTATTGTCCACCGCTTTGCACAATCGTCCGGCATTCAAAAACTGCATCTGCACCGGTTTGTTGATGGCTGAAGGCGGACAAAAGCTTTCTAAGCGTTTGAAAAACTATCCTGACCCGAATGAAGTTTTGGATACAATCGGTTCTGATGTTTTGCGCTGGTTCTTGGTATCTTCTCCGGTATTAAAAGGTGGTAACTTAGCCGTCGATAAAGAAGGAAAAGAAATTGCCAAAGCCGCACGTGCTGCTTTGATTCCGTTGTGGAATGCTTTCTACTTCTTCACCTTATATGCCAATGCTGAAGGCTATAAGGCTAAAGAAGTTTATTCTTCAAACGAGGCTATTGATAATTACATCTTGTCAAAATTGAAGAGATTAAGCCAAATTGTTAAACAAGGACTTGATACTTATGATGTGGCAATGGCAACGAATGAAGTAACTTCCTTTATGGAAATTTTGAACAACTGGTACATTCGCCGCACCCGTGATCGTTTCTGGGAAGGTGATACACAAGCTTTTGATGTTTTGTACACGGTTTTGGTTAACCTGACCAAGATTGTGGCACCGTTGATGCCGTTTGTATCTGAATATGTCTTCAAAACTTTGACAGGTGAAGAGTCCGTTCATTTGACCGATTATCCGACATTATCAGAAATCAAATTAGATGATGAATTGGTTAAAGAAATGGACTTCTTGCAAGACTTGTGCTCTGCCGCCAAATTCATTCGTGAAGAAAAGAACTTGCGCAACCGCTTGCCGTTGCAAAGTTTGACGGTGGTTGGTAAAGATTTAGACTTTATCGGCGCGCAATATCAAGACATCATTAAAGATGAATTGAATGTCAAAGAAGTTAAGTTAGACAACAACTTGGCTAACTATGCCGACAAGAGCGTATATCTGTATACGCCGCTTTTGGGTAAAGCTTTGGGCAAAGATATGGGACCTGTAATGGGTGCTTACAAACAAGGAAAATGGGAATTAAATGCTGACGGCACATTAAATATTGCAGGCCAAACCTTGACCAACGACTTGTTTGAAGTTCGTTTGAATATGAAAGAAGGTGTGGCAGGTCAAGCCTTTGCCGATAACAAAGCCGTTGTTACCTTGGATACCAATGTAACCGATGCTTTACGCCGCGAAGGTATGGCACGCGACTTTGTTCGTTTAGTTCAAACCTTGCGTAAAGATAAAGACTTCAACATCTCTGACCGCATTGAGTTGAGCTATCAAACCGAAGATGCCGAATTGGCTCAAGCTTTGGACGAAAACAAAGCTTATGTTGCGGAACAAGTTTTGGCAGTTAAGTTTGAAAAGGCTCAAAATCAAGGTACAACTGCTGAGATTGAAGGCAAAAACATCTGCTTTGATGCCAAAGTAGCTTAAAAGATAAAAAAAAGAACAGAAAACGCTGCAGAAATGTGGCGTTTTTTTTGCTTTCTAAATATTTTTTAACCAATTAAAGATAGTATCAACAAAAAATAACAATTTTATGACATTTTTATTAAAAATAGACAAAATTGTTGCCTAAAAAGAAAAAATAGGCTATGATGAATAAAACAACAAAAAATTAAGAGGTGTGTTATGACTGATAAATTAACAGTAGCAGAAGCGATAGAGTTGGCAAACCAAGATACGGCAAAGTTAACTAATGAACAATTAACGCAAATGAACGAGGCTTTTGCAGAAAGCTTATTAAATCAGCAAACACGTCAGCCCAATGAGCAAATTGCCAGTGATGTTACAATTGCTGAAATTGATGCTAGATTAAAAGCTTTGGCAGAAAACAAAAATCCTTATGATGAAAAAGATTTAGATAGCATTATCGCCATGGCAGAATCTGTTGGGATGTTTTCTCAAAATTCTGAAGTTGCCAAAGAAGTTTTAGACAAAGCCAAAGCTCAAAAAGACGCCTTACAAAGTAAGACACAAGAAAATGAACAGACAAAAACAGAAGAAAACACCGCAGAATCTAACGCATCAGAAGAAAATACGGCTACTCCGGATTTAAAAGATCAAATTGAAATTGAAAATACTTCATCAGAAAATCAGTCAGATAGCGATACATTAACCGTAGAAGAAGACCAAGCCTTAAAAAAACTTGAGAACACACCGGAAGATCAAGCCGAATTAGATAAGTTTGATAAAGAAAACGGCATAGATACCGTCACTCAAGAACAATTAGAAGCAAATGATAATATTTTAGATATTATACCTCATCCGTTGGCTTTAGGAAAAGATAAAAAATTATTAAATCAAGAGTTTAATGATGAAATTCAAGCTTTACAAAATTTAACAATTACAGATGATAAAGGCAATCAATTATCAACAGAAGAACAAAATCAGGCTCAAGCAGATTTAATTTCCGCCGCTCTTTTAGAAGCAAGAACCCAAACAAGAGTTCAAGGAAATGGAAAACCTGAAGATGTAAAAAAACTTTATTATGATAATTTTAAAGATGCTTTGCAAAGAAATATTGTTTCAGCCGTATTTGCGTCAGAAATTAATAAAGAAATGACACAGGAGCAATTGCAAGAAAAATTTGCTCAAGCTGTTCAAAATCCACAAAAAGCAAAAATTTCTTCTATTATAGCTGTTGCAAGTAATTGTTCTGCAAAAGCAGAGAAACTAGTAGATAGATTAAAAGCCAAATTCAAATCTATTCCTGTTGTTCAAAAAATGGAAAAAGAGGTACAATCTTTTGACCAAAGAATGACAGAGCGATATGGTAAGAATTATGAAATTGCAAAACGTTTTTCAAAAGCAGTATATAGAAGCCTTAAAAATGTGGGAATTTATACCGTAGTTGGTGCAACGGCAGGGCCGGTAGGTTTGGGTGTGTTAGCTGTTAAAAGTGCCTATGATTCAACCAAGGCTTTGCAGGCTGAAGCTAAAAAGAACGGTATGAGTTTTTGGCAATATGCTAAAGAAAACAAAGCTAAAGTAGCATTATCCTTTACTATGAGTGGTTTATCCATAGCTGCTGCTGCAATGGGTATGGGTGTTGGTGGTCCTGAGTTGGCTAGTAAAATGCAACCATTTATGAAAACAATAACCAGAGGTTTGGCAGTTGGAGGAAAAGCAGCTCCGGCATTATGGCAAACAGCAAAGGCTGGTTGGAAAAGGTTCGTAAAAAAAGATAAAAAAGGTGCACAAGAGGAATGGAAGAAGGCTAAAGAAAGTTGGGTTCAAACAGCAGAGGCTGCCGTTGGTATGGTGACTGGTGCTTACGCAGCGGATCTTGTATCTGAGTATATGCCCAATAAACCAGAAGAAAATACTTCCGATAATAGCAACAACGCTTCTAACAATGCCAATAACGCTTCAAATAATGTAATAGATAGAGACAATGACGGTATTCCGGATACCATAGACAGAGATGGTGGGGCCGGTTGGGCAAATGTTGATGATAGAGACAATGACGGTGTTCCAGATACCATAGACAGAGACGGCGGAGCCGGTTGGGCAAATGAAGAAAATTATACCGAAGACCAAAAATTTTGGGATCAAAGAGCAGATCAATTTTTGGGTGAACAAACCACACAAGATTTATATGCCCGCATAGCTTCAGGTGAGTTAAAATTGCCGGAGGGAATAGAAACACCTCAAGAATATGCATATAAATTGGCGATGGCAATGGAACAAACGCCTGGTTTGGTGGCGCAAGACTTAGGCGTTCAATTCCAAAACACAGCTCAATTTGAATCTGGTATCAACAATATGACACCTGAACAGTTTGAAAAACTGCATGGCTTGATGAATGAGTTTGATGACAGAGGACATTATGTTGGGGATAGAGAAGTAAATCTTCAAAATACGCAGCATGACAATCAAGAAAATAGGGGTCAACCAGATAATCAGGAAAATAGAGAAAATAGCAATCCGAGAGCATCAAATGAGCCGGAACAAACAGCCCCGTTTGATTTGAAAAAAATGGAAGGGGTAGGACTTTCACAAGCACAAACAGATATTCCGCAAGAAATTAATCACGTTGACATGCCGGTTCATCCAAGTACTGAAGGTTTGGATATGCCAACGCATCAAGAAATACGTGATATTGTAACCGAGCTCAAACAACAATATGAGCAAACCGGTAAGGTGGATTTGGTTAATATGATGAGAGAGCAATATGCCAATGGAGATATTTCAGAAGCCAAATTAAAAGCAATTACCACAATTTTTAATGATGTCTATGATGCAAAAGGCAATGATGTATTAGAAACCTTAGATCATATTGACAAAGAGGCATCTCAAGCGGCAGAAGAAGAGAGAGCCGCTGTGTTAGAGGCTGCACAACATCCGATTATCAATGACAAAGCCAATGAAGAAACTATTGTTTCAGAAAGTTCATTGAGTATGGATAGTAAAGTTGGTGCAATAGATTATACCATAGACAGCAACGGCAATTATACGATTGACGGTGGAAATATGTCTGCAACAGGGGATTATGAGGCACACCAAGCATTAACCGAAAATATATTGAAAAATAATCCAAATCTGACACTTGAAGATGCACAAGTACAAGCAAATAAGGTGATTTTGGAAAATCAAATTTGCTCAGATTTGGAAAACCGTGTTGCTAATGGAGAAGCCATCCCCGGAGCAGAAAAGTTTATAGAAGAGTATAATACATCTTTAAGAGAATCAGGCTTTATGAGAGATCAAGACGGAAATATCGTAGAGTTGAACACTCAAGAAAAAACGGCTGAAAATTCTCAAACAAACACAGAAGAAAAAACAGCAGAACAAAAAGCTGAAGAAAAAACAGCAGAACAAAAAGCTGAAGAAAAAACGTCAGAACAAAAAGCATTAGAAGAAAAAGTAAACCGCTTTGTTGATGAAAAAATTAAATCTGGAGAATTAGACGCTTCTAAAGCCGATGAAATAAAAGATAAATTAATAAAAGAAGTTTCACAACCGGAAGAAAAAAGTCAGGAAGTAAAAGAAAAACAACAAGAAAAAGCTCCTGAGAATAAAATTGATAAGACACCTGAATATGAATCAGCTATAAATCATTTGAGTGTTCAATATTCCATAAATGAAGATGGTATAGTCAACCATATGAGAATGCAAGGATCTATAAATGAAGATAGCGAAGAATATAAAATTGTTCAAAGTAAAGTGAGAGAAGATGTAGAAGAAAATGACATATTTAAAGGACAAAGAGAAGCTTTTGGTATTCAAGCAGATGATAGTATGAATGAGGTAGAAGTTTCATCAAAGACAACAGCTTTATTTGCCAAAAACGTAATTTATAATTCATTAGAAGAAAAAATAGAACAAGGAGAAAAGCTTTCTGTTGGAGAAGAAAAATTCATGAAACAATATGAACAAAACCTTCAAAAATTAGGTTTAGCTCGTGATGAAGACGGAAATATTGTAAAGGCTAATGCAAATTCTGGCAAACAGATGGAGCAAGCTGTAATAAATGCCGCTCTGCATCAAAATAAAGGCCGTTAAAAACAGTAGACAGCTCCATAAAAAATATGGAGCTGTTTTTTCTTTTGTTACAAAAATATGACATTTGCTTTTTTGCCTAATTTGACAAAAAAACAGGTTGTTTTTATTAAAAATTTGTGTTAGATTATACACAAATGAAATAAGTTTTTTATATTTGGAGGAAAAATGGTCCAAGTTTTTAAAAATATCACCAAAGCAGAATTAGACAAATTGATGAATGACAGTTTGTTAAAAATGGATATTGTGAGCTTGAATAATTTAAGAAAGTCTGCCAAAGCCGCAGGACTTTTAACACCGCAATATGAAAATATGTTGGGTATTGCCATCAATAACCGCACATATGAAGAAATTAAAAACAGTGATAAATATACCGAGGAAGAAAAAGCTTTAGCTTTAGATGCACGTAATGAATATAATAGCGAATTGCGCGCCAAAATAGAAGATAAACTCTATAATGCCAAAGAGATAATGAGCCGTGCCGTAGAAAAAGACGGACAATACCACTTTGACAACTTAAGCAAAGAAGAAGAGGCTTTTTTGGTTAGAAATGGTATTTTGTTGCCAAAAGAAATTCAGGTTGGCAAAACATTCCCAATTGGTCAAATAGAAAACAAAGATATTTCTGCGCCTGTAGCAAATGATAAAAATTTGTCAGAAGATGTTAAAAAATCTAAAGAGTTTTGGGGTAATTTTAATGACAAAAAGGCCGCTTTGACATGCTTGGTACAAGCCTTAAAAGACAATGCTGTTAAAGTTGAGGCGCAAAAAGACGGCAAAAAAGTTTTCACCGGAATAGATCGTGGAAACAATGGTTTTGATATTGTTAAAGAAAATAAAAATGAGGAAGCAGCCAAAAAAGTTGAACCTTATTCTGTTTTTGATTTAATTATCAAAAAAGCCAAAATGAGCAATCCAAAAGCCAAAGTTAGAATTAAAGATAATGTGCAAGATGAAGAAACACGCAACAAAATTTTGATTGCTTGTGCCAAAAACAATATGGAACCGACAGGCAATTTGCCTGAAGGCTTTGACTTTGAACAATTAAAACAAATTGTAAAAGAAGCAAAAAGCATAGAAGATATTAATGCTTTGGCCAAAAACTTATATGGCAATGCTCCGTTCACAATTGAACAGCAACAAGAAAAAGAAAATAAAACAAATGCTGCTGTCATTTCAGTTGCAAGAGAAAATCAACAACCGGAAAAGAAGGATAATAAAGATAACACAGCAGTTGTTGCGCCAGCAACCAATGAAAACAAACAAGAAAATAAAAATAGCGTTGTAGCAGCTACAATTCCGGTTAGAAATGGTGGAAATCAGCAAAAAGCAAATGCTAACAATAATGCTGCCACCACTCAAACTCAACAAAAACCTGTTGAAGCGCCAAAAAAATCTTGGTGGAAAAAAGTGAAAGATGCAGCAGTTGTGGCAGGAATAACTTTTCTTGGATTTTTGGGTGTTAGAAGCTGTCAAAACCAAGAAAAACTTGAAGAAAATGTTAAGGATTTGCAAGAACAACTTGCCCAAAAGTCAATTGATGATTGCAATGAATTAAGTGCCAGATTTGCTGATGAATATGCCAAAGGTTATGCTGACGGTAAAAAAGATTGCGAAGATGAAAAAACACCGGTTGCACCCAAACCAAAAAGCAACATTCGCAAAAGCAAACCTAAAACAAAAACAGAACCTAAACAAGAAGTTTTGGTTGACGGGCAAAATTTTGATGGTCTTAAAAAATTGGATGGTGTAGGCATAGAACCTGTAGCAAACAAAGAGATACCTAATAGCGTAAAAAATATAGATTTACCTAAGCCAGCACCAAAACAAAGTGTTCCTTTGGAGCCTGTTTTTACAGGTGAGAGACATGAAAAAGATTATGACTTGAATGAAGCTTTAGAATTAGATGCCAAAGGTAAACCTACGGACACAAATTCTCAAAAGGCAGATACTTTAAAGGTAAATCCGGTGGTATTAAAATCAATAAATTCAAATATTCATTAATCATAAAAAAGCTGTTCAATAAAAAATTGAACAGCTTTTTTTACGCATTATATAACCTTTATTTTCATAAAAGTTTTGTAGAAAATACATAAAAATATTTAATATTGCTGAATAAGTGGATAAATTTTTTCCCACCCGTGATTATGTGTAGCATTTTTAATTTGAATAATTTCTGCATTTTTGCCAACAAATTGTTTAATCAAATGAGGCGGAATAACCTTATCATCACTTCCCACATAATGAATTTGAGGAATTTGTAAAAATTGGCTTTGATAATTTTTCAAGTTCATAGATTCTCTTAAGTAAGGGAGATTGTGATATGCTACCCAAGATTCGTGATCTAAATTTCCGGCAATGGTAATTATTCTTTTTATATTTAATTTATTTTGCGTTGTCGCAACAAGTCCGGCAACTTGAGCACCGCCGGAAAATCCGATTAAGATAACAGGATTATTAGCAGCAATTTGGCTGATAGCTTCATATTCAGCTTGAATAATTTCAGGAGCAAAGCGTGCTGTTGTCCAGTATTTTTGGCGGCACATTGAGCTCGTAACATATTGGCAGGGGCGAGCCAAATAAATAACATTGGGACTAGGGTCACCAAAGGCAAGTTTTCTAACTAAAGTTCCTCTAGGCGTTGGATTCTGAGTTGGTTGACCATAAGCATTAAAAGCATATCCATCACCTTCAATATAAAACTTGAAAATTCCGTTTGGTTTTGTTATTTTTTGCCACGAAGCAATTTCAAAAGTTTGTGTATGAATAACTTTATGCACAAATTGTGTCGGCACATCAATACTTTTGCACCCCAGAAGGAATAAGGATAAAAGTAGAGTTTTGAACATAGTTTCTCCTTTATTTAGAACAACTATAACGATATATTTTTAAAATTCCAGAATATTTTTTAGAAATTTATCTTGATTATCAGATATTTCTTTAGTAAGGTATTTGTGAGCGGAGATTCTGCTTAGGGCGTCGAAAACCCTTTATAAGCTTAGTCGTGTGCACCCGACTTTAAATTTTGTGCCGACTTCTGGTCTTTTGGACGGATGTCGGTGAATAAGGCTCAGCCAAATAAGCCGAGCCGTTTAAGCTTATACGGTTTTCGAACATCCGCCCGCCTTTATTAAGCGGGCTTTTTTAACAAATAGAAAAAGGATGTTAAATCGTATGAAAAATAAACTTTTAATAACAACTGCAATTGTTGCAGCATTTTCAGCAACAAATGTTTGGGCTGCGGAAAGAGTAGAAGTTTCAGGAGGGAAACAATCAATCTCCGGAACATTTGAAAATCTAACAGTAGAAGATAAAAATGGTGGAGCCGTTTATAATAGTGGTGGCACAGTTTCCGTTGATGGAACATTTAATTCTAATTCCGCTAAAGACGGTGGAGCCGTTTATAATGGCAATGCTGGCATTATTGAATCTTTAACAGGCACATTTACCGATAATACAGCATCAAATAGAGGTGGTGCTATTTATAGCTCAGGTTCAAGTTTAATTGAAAAAATATCAGGGATATTTACTGGAAATTCAGCCGACAAAGGCGGAGCAATTTCTAACGCAGGTACTAAAGATTCAGGCTCTGTAACAATTGAAAATTCAACATTTGAAAATAATACAGCTAAGACAGGAGGCGGTGCTATTCATAATATGTCTAAAGCCAATATGACTATAACAGACAGCTCCTTTAGCGGTAATACAGCAAATAAAGAAGTTAATGATTTTGGCGGCGGAGCTATTTATAACAGAGGCACAATCGATGTTAGCGGTACAACATTTGATGGCAACTCTGCACTCTATGGCGGTGCACTTCACAATGTTGGAGATGATGCTAGTTCTGCAAATGCAACATTTACCGATGTTACATTTACAAACAACGAGGCAACAAAAGATGGCGGTGCCGTTTATAATGGTAATAATGGTACAATCACTTCTTTAACCGGTACATTTACCAATAATGAAGCTATTCGCCAAGGAGAGACTGAAAGTGGACGAGGCGGTGTTATTTATAACAGCAAAACAAGCCAAATAAATTCCATCAGCGGTCAATTTAGTGGTAATAAGGCTTATAAAGGTGGTGCAATTTCCAATGCCGGTACAATGACTATTGAAAATTCAACTTTTTCTAACAACGCGGCATCAGAAGCCGGTGGCGCAATTCACAATATGGCCGGTGCAAACTTAACTTTGAATGGTGATAACGTCTTTTCTTCCAATACAGATAAAACAGGAAATAATGATTTGTATAATCATGGAAACATTACTGTAAATGGTCATTTGACATTAGATGGCGGTATTTCAGGTACGGGTACAACAACATTTGCCGAAGGCTCTCATTTAACTGTGAATGCCGGTTCAACAGCTATTACTAATAAAGTAGTGAATAATGGGGCCGATATGGATATGATTTTTGCCAACGGTTTTACAGGTCAAGATGGATATCAATTGATAACAGGTGGATTTGAGGGTGAAGAATTTACTATTTTAAACCAAGATAACGGCTTATTTACAATTAATTCAAAAGGTAATGGTACATATGATGTTGTAAAAAAAGCGGTTGATGAAATTGCCGCTTCAACCGGTGCAAATGCAAACCAAGCAGCAACGATTGATGCTGTTACCAGTGGTACGACCGAAAATGAAACATTTAATGCTGCGGCAAATAATATTAACGCATTGGCACAATCTTCTGATTCTAATGATGTTAAAGCAGCTGTCGACGCAGCCACAGTTTTGGCTCCGGAAGTTGCTCCTTTGGTACAACATAATGAAACACAAACAGCAACCCAAGTATTCAGTGCCGTTTCCACTCGTTTAACCGGCGGTTCGGTTTCAACCGGTGGTGAAGGTATGTCATCAGGTGATAATATTTTTGAACGTGCTGCCGTTTGGGTTCAAGGCTTATTCAACCATTCTGAATTAGATGATACGGCAAAGGTTAAAGGCTTTGATTCTGATACAACCGGAGTTGCCATGGGTGCTGAAAAATACATCAATGATAATACAAAAGTTGGTGTCGGCTATGCTTATTCAGATACAGATATAGATGGCTTTATGAGAAGTACGGATGTTGATACACATACTGCATTTATCTATGGTGAATACAAACCAAGCAACTGGTATGTAAATGGTATAGCTTCTTATGGCTGGTCAAGTTATTCTGAAGACAAAAATGTTACAGGTGTTAACATTAAATCAGACTATGATGCAGAAACCTTTGGTTTACAAGCTATGACCGGTTATGATATGCAAATGAAAAACTTTGGCTTAACACCTGAGGTTGGTTTGCGCTATGTTCACATCAGTCAAGATGGATACACCGATTCTGCCGGACAAAGCATATCAGGCAATGATATAGATGTTTTGACCGGTGTTATCGGTGCAAAAATCAGCAAAAACTTTACTTTGGAAAACGGTATGAAACTTAAGCCGGAAGCAAGAATTGCCGCAACGTATGACTTGATGAATGATGACACAAGTTCTGTTGTAACTTTGGCAAATGGTTCAGCTTATGCCGTTGAAGGAGAGGCTTTGGATAGATTTGGTATGGAATTTGGTGCCGGCGTTACAGCTGATCTCAATGACAATGTTGAGCTCTCTGCTGCTTATGAAGGAAAATTCCGTCAAGATTACCAAGATCACACAGGTTTATTAAATGCTAAATATAAATTTTAGACAATAAACTCCTGTAATAGTAATTTCCTTTGTAAAGAGTGCCCTAAGTATTTTTAGGGCACTTTCATTATGGAAAAGTTTAGCAATTAGCTCAAAAATCAAAAGAATGATTGACGCTTCAAAAGCTTTTTTATAAATTTAAAAAAAATTTTTCTGTTGAGAGGATAAAATGGAAACCAAACAAGATAAAATCATCAATAAAATTAATAAGTTTATATGGGGAGAAAGTCCTATTTCTTTCTATTTTTCATACAAAGGAACATTCAATCGCTTGCAGTTCTTTGGTGCAATAATAACATTTTGTCTGTTGTTCAATTTTGTTGGCGTACAAGGTATATTTTGGCTGACATTTTTGTTCTCGGTGCCGGTATTTTACGGAATGATTGCCGCCGTACAAAAAAGAAGTCGTGACATAGGTAAAAAAGGCACAGGTTTTATTTTGATTTATTCCTTGTTTTTATATTGCGGGAATATCATGAATTTTGCCGAGCTGCAAAATATCAGCTTAAATATCATATGCTATAAAGTTATGTTTGTTGTGATGGTTGCTTATTTGTTAAGCTTTATTTTGTTGCTGTTTATTCGAGGCAAAAAGGAGAAAGATTTAAGCTTAACAAGCCCACTGCTCAAAAGCCCAATAAAATATTTGAGCATTTGGATAGGAATATTTTTGCTATCATATATAGGGCTTTGGTTGATGAAGTAAAATTATATAAAAAAGAAGATTTATAAAATCCTAAGAAGCAAAAACTTAGGATTTTTTTTAATTTGTAAATATAGCGGAATAATTTAAAAACAAAAAAAGCTCCTATAAGGAACTTTTGTGAAAGAATGGTGCTTTGGCACGGGATTGGTCTTGCTGCTAAATTTTGCTTATTTGCATAAGCAAAACAACGCCGCTTGCATTTACCGCCAAGCTAAAACTTGTTTTTCCACGCTATCACTCGTTAACAAGTTTAACCTTGTCGAGCCCGTTGTTAACAAACAATTCACTGGACTGTTAGTTTTTCCTCCGGCGCCTCCACGCTCGTGTCGGAGGTTCAATTCTCAAGCATTTAAAACAAAAAAAGTTCCTTAACGGAACTTCTTTAAAGAATGGTGCTCGGGGACGGGATCGAACCGCCGACACGAGGATTTTCAGTCCTCTGCTCTACCGACTGAGCTACCCGAGCATCAATCACGAGAGATTTTATAAAACATATTTTTTTTCTTGTCTAGTATTATTTTTAATAAATTTAAAAAATATCAACACTTTTTAGCGAGTGGTTACTTTTTTGAGCAAACTAGCTGCTCGGATAATGTTTGTTTGTTGATTTTTTGTTGTACCAAACATTTGTGCGTGTTTTAACACTGTAGCAGCATTTTGTGCGCGCAATTGGTTGATAGCAGCATTCCAGTTGTCCATACCGCAATCATATTTTTTATCACCGTTTTTCCAAATATAATAAGCTGCTTCACGAATAGCGTTTTCATTAAAATTTACCATTTTTGATATCCTTTTCAAATTCAATGAAATAATTATATCAAGTAATTGTTAAAATATTGTTATGCAAAAATAATGCCATAAAATTATTTTGATAAATGATTGCTCAGATTCTTTTTTTATGCTAAAATTAAATTACTATAATAAAAAGGAATATCTCATGGCTAAAGATAACTCTATCATAACCCAATATGTAGATAAAATTGAAAACAATGTCAAAAAGGCGATAGAGATGGAAAAATTAGCCTCTTAGTCGGCTATGGTTGATGAGAATGGAAATTGGTCTTTTACTATATGTCAAGAAAATGGTATTGTTGCAGAAAAAACAAGTTTAGAAATTAGCAAAGATAATGTTTCTGTAATTGCACCGCCAAAAATGGTTCAAAATAAGTCTGTAGAAGTAGCTCGAGAAGCCGTTTTAGATAAAGATGAAGTATTTAAAACTTCTCAGAAAAATAAGATTGAGTATTTTAGAAGTTTATCAGAAGAAGATAGAAAAATTTTGGATAACAATGTTGAACATTATATAAAACAAAATCCACAGGTTGGTTTTGATGCTACAAAAAAACTTTTAATATCCAATGGAGTAATGCCTAAAATTGTCAATCGAGCATTGCAACAGTCGGCGAATACGGCGTTGAAACAAGAAGAATTAAAAACAGCAGATATTTTAAAAGAAAATGATAATGGATATTGCACAAAATCATTATTTATTCCTCTTTATGAATTTAAAAATAGTTATGGTGGCTTTGAGTGGTTACCAGAATCAGCAGAAATTGCATCTCATCCTATAACAATGATAAATCATCTTAAAGCCAATAAAGAAAATGCAGTAAGCAATATGGTTAATCTCAATTCAGAAATTATAAAATATCAACCGGGAACCATCGTAATGGTTGACCAAGGTCATGGTCATATGCATGCTATGATGTATAATGGCCTTAATCAAGATACAAATAAACCGCAATATATTGGCTTTAACTCAAACGATCTCAATCGCTCTATTAGTGATAGGCGAGCAGGAATAATTATAAATTTACCACAAATGATTCAAGATGATATAGAGGCCGGAAAAATAAAAGAGAAAGAGCAAACAGAAGAAATATCGCGTGCATTTCATGATATTACAATTGACGTTGTAGCACAAAAAATACCTCCTAAAGAAACCTCTCTTTCGCGAGGTGAAGTTGCTGAAAGTGTTAGTATGAAAATTGAACGTCTAAAGCAAAGGTTAAAAGCAAATAGAGAAGATACATCTAAAGAAAATAGCAATCAACATAATCATAATATAACAGAAAATGATATTTATATGCAAAAAATTAAAGATTTGCAAAAAAATAGTCTATAGGATTTTTTTATAATTACGCAAAATTATAAAAAAATAAAGCCTCAGAGAAGAGGCTTTATTCTTACAACACAGATTATTTGTCTTGAGACGGCATTTTAGCTTCTTCAACCAAAGCTTTAATAAAGTCATCAAGCTTAATAATTTCTTGTTTATCAGAACCAATGCGACGAACCGTAACCGTTCTGTCTTCTTTTTCTTTGGCACCGACAACGGCAATAACCGGAATTTTAGCAACAGAGTGTTCACGAACTTTGTAGCTGATTTTCTCATTACGCAAATCAGATTTTGCATAAAGTCCGTTCGCTTTCAAAAGTTTGGTAACTTCTTCAGCATAATCATTCATTTCTGAGGTGATTGGGCAAACCACAACTTGTTCCGGAGAGAGCCAGAGCGGCAATTTTCCGGCATGGTGTTCAATCAAAATTCCGAGGAAACGCTCAATAGAACCAAACAAAGCACGGTGCAACATAACCGGTTGGTGTTTTTCACCATCTTCGCCGATATAAGAAATATCAAAGCGTTGCGGCAAGTTCATATCAACTTGAATTGTACCGCATTGCCATTCTCGACCGATAGCATCTTTCAAAATGAATTCGAGCTTCGGACCGTAGAAAGCACCTTCACCTGGGTTGATTTCATATTTGTAACCATGGCTTTCCAAAGCATGAGCCAAAGAGTTTTCGCACAAATCCCAAATTTCATCGGAACCGATTCGATAGATGCTATCCGGACGCGTAGAAAGATAAATCTTCACATCTTTGAAGCCAAAGTCTTTGTAAATATCCAAAATGAGCTTCAAAGTAGTAATGCATTCAGCTTCCATTTGTTCCGGAGTGCAGAAAATGTGCGCATCGTCTTGGGTAAATTCACGTACACGCATCAAGCCCATCAAAGCACCTGATGCTTCATAACGGTTTACCTTACCGAATTCTGCAATACGCAGCGGTAAATCACGATAAGATTTAATACCTTGTTTATAGACGAGCAAACCACCTGGGCAGTTCATCGGTTTAATGCAGAACCATTTTTTGTCTTCGGTTTGGCCTGAGTAGTTATGAGCACCATACTTATCCCAGTGACCGGAAGTTTCCCACAAGCATCTGTCCATAACGCGCGGCGTGCAAATTTCGATATAGCCGTTATTTTCTTGACGTCTGCGCATATATTCAATGAGTTTACGATAGATTTTATAACCTTTGTCATGCCAGAAAACAGCACCCGGAGCATATTCCGGTTCAAAGTGGAACAAATCCATTTCTTTGCCGAGTTTGCGGTGGTCGCGCTTAGCGGCTTCTTCCATCATTTTTAAATATTCATCTAAATCTTTTTTAGAAGCCCAAGCGGTAGCATAAATACGTTGCAACATTTCTTTTGTTGCATCACCGCGCCAGTAAGCACCGGCAACTTTCATCAATTTGAAAGCATCGCCGATTTTGCCTGTTGAAGGAACGTGCGGACCGCGGCAAAGGTCAGTAAAGTCACCTTGACGATAAAGAGTAATCGTTTCATCTTCCGGCAAATCTCCAATGATTTCGGCTTTGTAGTGTTCCCCTTTATCTTTGAAGAATTTGATAGCTTCATTACGTGGCATAACAATACGTTCAAGTTTTTCGTCACGTTTAACAATCTCGTGCATTTTAGCTTCAATTTTAGCAAAATCTTCGGTTGTAAACGGTTCTTTGCGAGCAAAGTCATAGTAAAAACCGTTGTCGATAGCCGGTCCGATTGTTACTTGAACATCTTTCCACAACTCTTTAACGGCTTGAGCCATAACGTGAGAGCAGGAGTGACGCAAAATTTCTAAGCCTTCTTTATCCTTGCCGGTGATGATAGTCACGGTTGCGTCGGTAGTGATAAGAGTGCTTAAATCTTGTGTCTTTCCGTTAACGGTGATAGCTAAAGCGGCTTTAGCCAAACTAGAACTGATTTTATTTGCGATGTCAAAACCATTGACCCCGCTTTCCATATCTAACATACTGCCATCAGGCAATTTAATCGCAACCATATTAAAATATCCTTTTTTATTTATTAATCATCACGCCATTAAAAAAATCAAGTTTCACAAAGGCAATGGCTTTCCTTTATCAAACCGCAGGAGAATTATTCTTCTGCTAAAAGCTCTTCATAAACTTTAATTGTTTTATCACACATTATTTCTTTGGTAAAGTTTTCTCTTACATTTTTTTGCGCAGCGGCTGAAATTTTTTTCTTTTCACTCATGGAAAGAGACAATACCCAATCAAGAGCATCAGCCAAAGCTTGCGGGTCGTCAAATTGATAGAGTTTTCCTGTGATTCCGTCAGTAATAGTATCAATAGAGCCACCAATGTTAGAAGCCACAACAATTTTACCCATAGCCTGACCTTCAATAGAAATACGTCCAAAAGCTTCAGGCTCGATGGCAGTAGAGAGCACCACGTCAGAAACCATCATTGCGGCAGGCATATCCAAAACCTTGCCATAAATACCGATTTTGTTGCCGAGATTATATTTTTTTGCCAAAGAACGCAATAAGTTAAAATATTCTGCGCGCCCTTGTTCATCTCCGGCAATAATGCAATAATAGTCTTGATTTTTCATTTTAGAAAGAGCCTCAATTAAAATATGCTGGCCTTTCCATTTAGTGATTCTGCCTCCCAAAAACAGAACAGGCTTATCTTCAGGAATGTTATATTCTTTAATTTTGTTAATCATTCTTTCTTGAGAGACAGCTTCAGGAGAAAATCTTTCTAAATTAACGCAACGATAAATCAAGCGCAATTTATCTTCAGCAACTTTATAATTTTTCAAGACATGATTTTTGATATGGTTAGAAATAACAATAACACGCTCACCCATAACCATAATTTTGTTATATATTTTTTTGATTCCCCATGGGCCCAAGCCATATGTTCCATGAAATGTTGCCATATAATGAACACCGGCTCTTTTGGCGGCCAGATAAGCACTCCAAGCCGGAGCACGAGAGCGTGCATGCACAATATTAATGCCGTTTTCTTTAATAAAAGCTTCTAATTTTTTGGCATTTTTTAAAATAGTAACAGGATTTTTACTTTTTAAGTTTAACTTAAAATGAGGAACACCAAGTTTTTGAAGATCATGTTCCATACGGCCACCCTTGGATGCAACAAAGTTTTTAATTCCGTGAGCTTGCAATTCACTGGCAACCTCAACAGTTCCAAGTTCAACACCACCGGTTTCCAACTCTGGAAGAACCTGTAAAACGACGGGCTTTTTGTCTTTACCTTTTTCCATTTTTTTTCTAAAATCCTCTTTAAAATCAACATAGGAGTTGTTATATGATACAAAATCACACATTTAAAGCAAAATTTACAACTAAAATTGAATTGAGCCAAGCAAAATCTTTGAAAACTAACAAAGATATAACAATTATATATATACACGGCTTTTTTTCAGACCCTTGGGGCAGAAAACCCGAGGCGTTAAAGTCTTTTTGTGAAGAAAATAATTTAGGCTTTTGCCGATTCGAATTAGCAGGTCACGGTTCAGATACAGATAATTATGAAAACATAGACTTTAATGTATGGAAAAATCAAGTGTTGGAAGTTATAGATGAACTGGTTGAAGGAGATGTAATTATGGTTGGCTCATCTTTGGGAGGCTGGTTGAGCTTGATTGCCGCCAAAGAACGCCCGCAGAGGGTAAAGGGCGTGTTGGGTTTGGCTGCAGCACCTGATTTTACGGATGATTTGGATAAATATATCTTTACGCCGGAACAAAAAGAAGAATTAAAAACAAAAGGAAAATTATTTTTCCCGATGAAAGATTTTACTTATATTTTCACATCAAAAATATTCAATACGGCGCAAAACAATTTGTTGCTCCAAGACCAACTTGCAATAAATTGTCCCACACATTTATTGCAAGGCAGTGAAGATAAAAATGTTTTGCCCGATAAACCTTTTAAAATTATGAAAAGACTTGCCTCGCAAGATGTTGTTGTCAAAATTATTAAAGGCAGCAACCATCGGTTGGGAAAAGATATAGATATTATAGAAATGAAAAAATCTTTATCTTCATTATGCGGCTTATAAATCCCCTCTGTTAAAGGGCTTGTTCTGCAAAACGCGTTGCGGTTTGTAAATATAAAGATTAGTTATTTCCGGAATATTGGCGGAGCGATGATAATATCCTCTGCCTTCCATGCATTGACGATATTTTTTAGGGCTTACTTCAGAATCATCGCGGACGGAATTAACAATGAGAGGTTGAGCTCCCACATAGGGTACATAGGTTGCCCAAATACCTTTTCCGGCATGCCAATCAGCTCTTAAGTTGAGTTTAGCTTCTTCAGAATAAAACCAGCTTGAAACATCGGGCATCCAACGTGTTGGTTCGGCAATTCTCATACATTCGGAATGATCTTTAGAAAATTTTTGCACACCGGTATTTTCTCTTGCCCAGTGATATACAACTTGTCCCTGAGGGTCATCTTCATAAAAAAAACCACAGCCGGACAATAAGATATTTGCACTAACAAAAAGAAAAATTTTAAAATTCATATTCATATCCTAAAAGTCTAAATCAGTATAATGTTTGGAAGGAAGAATTCCTTTGATGGTGTCTTTTAATATATCCTTAAAACTTGGTCTTGATTTTATTTTAGAATACCAAAGTTTTGCGTTTTTATATCCATCCCAGGGAATATCTCCCAAATAATCAATAATAGAAAGATGAGCGGCGGCAGCAATATCTGCCCAAGAAAGATTTTCTCCGGCCAAAAAATTTTTTCTTTCACAAATCCAATCAATATATTCCATATGAAAATTGAGATTATTTAATCCGATTTTAAGGATTTTAGAGTCTGGAGCCAAGCCTTGAGAAAAGCGTTTATGAACTTTTTCATAGACAATGTTTCTATATACTTCTCTATAAAATTTATCATCAAACCATTCAATTAAGCGTCTGACTTCTGCGCGTTCGCGAGGTGTTTCAGGCATAAGTTTTATTTCACGACTGGTTTCTTCCAAATATTCCATAATGGCATTACTTCCGGCAAGAGCAAAGCCGTCATTTAAAAATACGGGCAAACTTCCGGCCGGATTAAGCTTGAACAAATCTTGAGACAAATTCCAAGGCTCTTCTTCTTTTAAGACGAAGAGCATTCTTTTTTCACTCATGCCGATTCTGATTTTTCTGGCTTGAGGAGAAACAGGGTGTTGAATCAATAAAACCATTATCTATGTCCTTTTTTATAAAGATTATAATTTAGAAAAAAAAAGGTCAAGAGTTTAGCTCAAACTTCTTTTATTTTTCACGTATATCGCTGCTTAAGACATTATTTTGAGGCTCTTTAATATAAGTAGGTGGCACGGTACCTTGATATTTAATTTCAAATTCAGAAATAATATTTCTTAAAGCGTTTTCAATTTTTGCTTTGCTGTCTTCTTTTTGGCAATATGAAGATAATGTTTCTTCTAAATACTTTCTGTTTTTTGACATTTTAGAAACGCCAAGAAACATAGGCATTCCCCAAATATATTGTTTAGAAAAACTCAATTTATTTTTGATACCGCGTTTAATGGCTTCAATCATACCAAAATATTGAGTGGCAAAAATATAATCAATTTGACCTGTAAATAATTTTTCAAACAAAACATTAATATCGTTTTCTTTAATAAGATTATAAGATTTCATCTGATTTTGCACAAAATCGGTAAAATAATCTTGAGCAGATATACCACCTTTCATTGTTTTGAGTTGATCTAAATTTTTGATTTTATCAGAGTTTTGAGAAAGTGTAATAACCGTAACCGGATTAATAATAAGCGCCGGATATACAATGGCCACTCTTTTATAAAGCTCAGTTTCATTGTAAGCCCCCATAATAATGTCACATTTTCCGGTATTTATTAAAGATAAAAAATTTTGATAAGGAGAAGAGGGATTATATACTCTGTCAAACACAACCTGAGAGTTTTGAGCAAATTCATTAAATACAATATCAAACACGGAACGATACACTAAAAAACTTTGGTTATCTTTTTTTTGAGTTTCAATATAACCAAAAGGAGGATAATTTGTAAAACCGGTCAAGCAAAATCTTGTTCCTTCCATTTTTTTATATGACTTAAAAAAAGAATTTGCGGCATAGCTTTCATGACATATACCTAAAAATGCAAAAGAAAAAAGAATAAATAAAATTTTTTTCATAAAAGTCTCTCTTTTTTATCTAATATTTATAATCAATAAGAATAATTTAACCAAATTGTGTTAAAAAAGATTTTAGAACCATATAATAATAGATATTAGAGGAATACATGAACATATCTCAAAAGTATGCCAAAACAGAAGTTTCTGGTTTAAGTCAAGTTGAGTTGGAATCAAGGGCTTTAATAAAGACCGCTTCCAGACTTAACAGAATCAAAGAAAATTGGGAACAAAATAAAAGTGATTTGGTTGATGCTTTAGAAGAAAACAGAAGATTATGGACAATTTTTGCAGGAGCGATAGAAGATAAAAGCTCACCTTTACCAATAGAAATACAAAGAAATATATTATCGCTGGCAATTTTTATTTTTAAAAAGACCATAAATATATTAGCCAATCCGGCACCAGACGGTTTAGGCGTTTTAATAGAAATAAATATGAGTATTGCCAGAGGTTTAACAGAACATGAATAAAAAAAATAAGGTCTCAAAAGAGACCTTATTTTTTTTATAAATTATTAAGCCATTCAGCAATTTTATTATCAACTGCCTGATTATATTTTGCAGGTAAATTGTTAAATGATGCGCTTTTTTGGAGTTTTGCATTTTTAGCTATTTGTGCAAAATCTTCAAAATAAGTTCCAAAATTGCTTCCTTGAGTTGAGTAGGGGACAACTTTTTTGTTCATAAAATCTGTTTGTTGCAAAAAAGCGCGCATGGGTGTAGACACAGTGTACCACCATACCGGTCCTCCGACAAAAATTGTATCATATTGAGAAATATCAGGCATTTTTCCACTCAAAGATGGATATTTTTTTTCAGATAATTGTTTTTTTAAGGTTAAATAAAACCAAGGTTTTGTATCAATTTTTTCTTTTGTCTGAATAGCATAAAGTTCTCCGCCGGTCATTTTTTGAATGCGTTCGGCAATATCTTTAGTGTGATTATGTAAAGAATAATATATAATCAAAGTTTTGCCTGATAAAGGTTTGGCTGTAATTGTTTTTCCTTGATATTGAGCCATTTCTTTGGCATTTTTTTGAGCCACGCGGTATAAGTGCCAACCACCGATAACCCCTCCGATGAGAGCTCCGGCAATGAGAATATAAACAATAAGTTTAAGCATTTTCCCTCCAAATAAATGTGTATAATAAAAAAATATAACCTTCTTACCAAAAATCAAGTATGGAAAGCTTTTTTACAAGAAAAAATATGTATTAATAATTATTGTATATTTAAGGCCAATTACAACAAAATTAGTCTTGATTTTTTGTACAAAATATTTACACTGCTCATCAAAATAAACTATTATGTCAAACAAAAAAATTACAATTATGAAGTTAAAGATTTTTCTGTATTCCATCGTGACTGCATTTTTAATAATGTGCTGCATTGAATTTAAAATGCCGGCTGAAATTGAGTATATTGGAACAGGATATGTTCAGCGCAACGGAGAAGATTTGTTTGTGGAAATAAATTCCATAAAATATCCGCTTGAGAATATCTATTTGCAAAATAGAAATAAAAAAATTGAAGCAAATAAAGGTATGCTTATTACAGCCTTTAAACGGGATAATGATTCGCAAATTGAGTTTATGCTCGGTAATTGTGATAAAAAAGTTATTTCAGCATGTTTTGCAACATCCAGAATATCTCTTGTTGTTGCCACTGTCGTATTTATATTGTTGATGATTTCAGACATAGGGGAAGATTTGCGAAGCAAAAAAAGACTTGCAAATAAAGAAAAATAAATGAAAAAAATTTACGGGTAGCCTAAAAATATCATAAGACTACCCGTTTTTTTATTTTTTGATGTTAAATATTTTTCACACTTACGGCATACCAATCAGGATATTGTGCATTTGGTATCAAAACACGAATAGTAGAATTATTAGGACATACATTTACATAAACATGCTTGCTATCTTTTTGATATTTTTCAAGATTTTCACCGCCACAAGACAAAAAATAGCAATTTGGAGTCAATATCTTGATTTCATCCAGTTCTTTTGTATGGGGACATTTAATGATATAATCTCCGGCACGTCCTTCTTCAAGTTTTTCATAAGCAGACAAATCTATATGATAAATTTTACTCTTTTTGACTGTTATATTTAAGTTTTCAAACTCTGTTTTTTTCTTATCTAAAACACTTTCAGGTGCTTTAATCAACTCATCCCAGGATTTAAAACCGACCAATTTAGCAATAATATGTTGAGCCTTCATCAATGAAAAATCATCAATATCTATATTAAAATCTGAGATAAGGCGGTTTATGTCAAAAAAACGCGGAGAAAAATGATAAGCCTCGTCTTCATTCTTAAAGTCGAGTTTATAATCACGATACAAATTTTTGGCTTGCAATTTGAAATAAGAAATATTGTTCATAATATAATCCTTTTTTGAGTAGAAGTTTTTATCTTTTGTTATAACGTCCGTAACCTTTTATCAGATAAAAAACTTCCAAAGGTTATATTATCAAATTGCTGGTTGATGAAATCTTTACACGAACGAGCCAGCTTACCAGCAAAGCATAGTTTTAGACTATGCCGTTTTTATATAAAATTCAATATAATATTTATGCTTCTATTGCTCTTTTTTTGCTGTTGTCCACTTCCAAAGTAATATATTCTGGTGGAATAAATCCTTTTGTCAAAACCAAGAAATAGTGTTTGATTGTTGCCCATGGAGAATAAGGAATATATTTTTCTGTTCCGCACAATTTCCAATTACAAGGTGTTAAATCAATTTCCTCAATGGAATTAATTTTATAAATATTTTCAAAATTAGGGTCAGTTAGAATAGTTTTTCTTATGTCTTTGCAGTAAATTGCCTCAATTAATCCCTCTTTAATTAATTGTTCTAAATCAAAGGAAAGAACATCGGCATAATGAACCAGATGATTTAGATACGGGTGTTTATAGTCTTCTATTGGTGCAATTTCAGCCACCACGCAAATTGAACGCAAACGCCCATCAAATGTTTTTTCCAAATAAGCTAAAATATCATCGAGATTTTCTGATTTTGCACTATGCCTATGCGTGCGTAATATATTTTTACAATGTTCACTGTTTTTATCAAACATTGCCAAAGACTTGTAGCCTTCTTCTTTTATTTTTTCATAGTTATAGGTGTATAAATAAACTTTCATGCATCCTCTTATCGGTGAATTTGTTTTTCCAGTAAATCAATGTCATTATTGCAAAGAGTCGAATGAATTCTTTCTATTTTTTCTTCATTTAAATCATAAATTTTCAGAGCAAGCAATCATTGAATAACATTTTCAGAGAACCGCTTTTTAATGACTTGCGCCGGATTGCCTCCGACAATCGTATATGGCGGAACATCTTTAGTGACCACACTTCCGGCGGCAATAACCGAGCCTTCGCCCAATTTCACCCCGGACATAATCATTGCACGCATTCCAATCCAGACGCCGTCTTCAATAATAGTATCTCCTTTGGGATGATAACCTTCCACAATTTTATCCATAAAGGGATAATTAGAAAACCAATCGTTTCTATGTGTATTATTTCCTCCCATAAGGATAATTGTCTCAGCCCCGATACAGACATAATTTCCAATAAAAAGCTGATCTATATGCCACTGAGGTTGCCAATTTTTCAAGCTATGCTCATCACCATAAAGATAGCGTACAACATAATCTTCAAAGCCTTCGCTCCATGCATTGGAATAGTAACTTTTTGTACCTTTAATGATGATGTTGGGATTTTTTACTGTTTGCGATAAATATTCCACTTCAGACCATTTCTTTTCCATCTATATTTCCCCTTAAAGTTATTTTGGGATTTATATATTATAAAAATTAGTAAAATATATATATCTCGCTAAATAAACAAGAGCCGGTATGGATAGAATGATATAGGCTTTTTGAGATTTGTTTTACGCTTTTTCCAAGCATAAATCGTAGGTGCAATTATTATAAGCAATAATGTTAATGTCATTATGGTATAGTTAATTTTCATATGCCCAGCCTAATGCCTCAGCATTCCATGGCATGCTGTCACTTGTCATATCATCTGGATATGTTACTGCAATGATAAAAAATACAAAGGCCTTCTAAGTATATTCAGCATTTACCTTAAATACAATAAATTTTAATGAATTTTAATATATTCATAATATTATGAATTAATATAATAAATTATAGAGATAAAGAACTGAAAGCTTTTTTTACAGAATAATCATTGAATTAGATATTATTTTGGAATATAATTTTAGTAAAGAGGTTGAAATTAATGATAAAAAAACAAACTGAAATTTTTGAAGAACTCTGCAAAATTCCGCCTTTAAAAAAAGGATGGGTACGGTTGGTGCATCGTTGCATAGACAAGGGAAGTACAGTACCGAATATAACAAAATTTGGTTTAGTTTTTAACAAAGCGGCAGCAGGGCTTACTAACATCAAAGGAGGAAGTTATAATAGCATTACCGAAATGGCTTCAGCATATGATGAAAATGGTTTTTGGGATAGCTTAAAACACGATGATTTTTGTTGTTATGACAATGCGCGCTATGCAGATACAAAATTAGTTTTTGATATGCCAATGGAAGAATTTTGTTTTTTAGAAACCTTTGGACGGCGCATAAAAGGGAAAGTAGATGCTAAATATTTAGTTGCAAAAATTTCTAACATAAACGCAGATAACCCTAATATTACCTTATCTCAAGAAAAAGTTTGTCAAGCTCAAGCAATATCTCATAAAAATCCTTATCATCCAGTCCAATGCAATGATATCGAGGCTATGATAGAAAAGCTTTTAGAAAGAACTCCCTTAGAAAACAAAGCGGAAATGAAAGAAAAAATTAAGAAGACAATCAATAGGACAAAAGATAATTTTTTATTTGAAATTCAAGAAATAAAAGAAACCAGACAATCTCTCATAGCTTCAAAATTAATTAAATTTAAATATCACTCCTTATAGCATAAAAAATGATATAAGATTTTATAGAAATCCTAAATATCATACTCATAATCCATTTATATATTAAAAAAGTTGATAAAATAGATATATTGTATCAGATATAAAAGAGCCGGTATGGATAGAATGATATAGGCTTTTTTGAGATTTGTTTTACGCTTTTTCCAAGCATAAATCGTAGGTACAATTATTATCAATAATATTGTTAATGTCATTATGGTATAGTTAAACCTATTTTCATATGCCCAGCCTAATGCCTCAGCATTCCATGGCATGCTGTCACTTGTCATATCATCTGGATATGTTACTGCAATGATAAAAAATACAAAGGCATAATCCTGACAATAGATAAAAAGGTATGAGTTTGATTTTTTTCATAATTGCACCTTCGGTTAAAGCGGAATACATTTTTGAACTTTATTCCAACTCAAGCAATCATTTCGGCATATGTGTTGGTCATAGTCCCATACCAAGCCATTATCAAGACAAGAATCCAATTGATGTGCTCGCTTGATATTCGCATTAAATAAAAACATTTGAAGAAAAGCTAAAAAAATGAGCATTACAAAAATATAATGTTTTTGTTTATATCTATTAAACACCCAAAAAATTAGTCCCCAACACAATGTTGTGATGATTGCCACGTAAGGAATATGCGCCATTGATGCTTCTTCATTTTCCGTAATATAAGCTTCATAAATCAGAAACAAAACTATTGGCGTAATCAAAATTCCTTTAACAATTATATGCATTGCTTTAAGAAATAACTCTTTGGTTTGTTTTTTCATATATGTTTCTCCTTAAAGTTATTCTATGAGCAATATTTATATTTGCAAGTTATTTGTAGTAATCGCGTGGATTACGAGAGCAACTTTCTAAAAGATTTTTTCCCGATTTTGCTCCCTGCCAACCTCTACGATTTGCTTCCCAATCATCTGATGATGCTTGAATTCCATCTTTCATTACTCCATATGGAAATTCTCGTGCTGTACTTAAAGTTTTTGCAACAAATTCTCCCCATTTTCCTCTTTTAGCGGCTTCATAATTTGCTTTACAATGAAAAAATTTATCATTTCCTATAGTGGCATCTTCTTCCATCTCTTTTTTATTTTGCACAAAGTCATAAAATGGAGCTAATAACCCCGTTCTTGTTTTTCCTGGATAATTAGATTTATTTTTCTGCATGTATTCATTGAGATGAGCCTCTGTCTTTTTTCCCCAATTTTCAGAAATATTTGATTTTTTTGTTCTATATGTTTCTAAATAATCCTTTTTACTATTTTCAATATTATCAATAGAAAATTTTTTAGAAGGATCTTCTTGTATAATATATCTTATTAAATTACTCATTTCTTTTTCCTTATTCTTTGTTAATTGTAGATACAAAAAAAACCGTTGATTTTCATCAACGGTTTTTTAGACGCACTTTTCCCAAGTGACATTTTGTCTTTTATCATATTTTCTATTTAAAGTAAAGGAAAAAATTCCTATCTTGTGGGTAATTATGTTTTATGTTATTTAAGATGTTATAAAAAGCTTGCAGACTGACAATCTGCGATTGTCTTTGCTTAGTTCGCTTTGGCATCTAAGCTTGCCGCAGGTGCTGTCGCAACCCTTGCGCGCTAAGATGTTACAAAGAGCTTGCAGACAAAAATGAAAAACCTTTTGCATTTTTGCTTAGCGCTTCCTTTCGGGTTCGCCCCCCTGTCGGGATTATTATCAATACAAAAAAGGTCTCCATAACGGAGACCTTTTTTGTATTGGTGATACGAACGCGATGAATCTCGAACTTTTACTTTCTCCTGAGTATTATCTAGCAACAATGCGTTTATATGAAGAAATTAAAAGAAATAATCTTATATCTCTGCAATTATCGCAAACATTTGATAATGACATTTCATTAAATGAGGCAAAACATTATCATTCTCCCCCCCTTAAAAATTACAAATTTCCCCATCATTAGGAATAATGACCTGATTTGCTAAATCGTTTTTTTGAACAAAATCTTTAACTTTCTTACGGTCAACCAAAGCATGAGGAACAGCGTCCAAATGCGTCACAATGATTTTAGCTTCAGGAGCGGCTTGGCAAACCTGTAAAATATCGTCAAGCCCCATGATGATGGAACCACTGTCGGCAAACTGGGCATCCGCGCCGTTAACTGCAATGATTTTCGGATGATATTTATTTATCGCCACCTCTACTTTTTCATACCAGATAGTATCGCCGACCAGATAAAACGTCTGTTCATTATCGGCTTCAAAAACAACGCCGCTGGCAGTTTCTCTCAGATTTCCGGCATCATAATATTTCTGTGTTGTTTCGGGATGTCCGTGCAAACAATCAATGCGGTACATGGTAATATTTCCAAATTTTGTACCACTATAGTTCAAAACTCTCACATCTTCAAAACCATATTGCCGAACAACTGTCGCATCGGTTTCATCCTGCACAAACAACGGAATGTTCTTTGGCAGCACTTTAACGGCAAATTTATCAAGATGATCCGGGTGCAGATGAGTAACAATGATGGCATCAATTCCGGCAATTATTTCTTCAATACCCATCGGTAAATTGACTATCGGCCATCTTTTGTCTGGGAACGGACCGGCTTCCAATGGTGGATATTCATCTTTGGCGGCAAAAAACGGATCAACAAGAAAAATACTGTTTCCATAAGTAATTTTGACTGTGGCTCCACGAATTTGCTGAAATTCCATTGTAAATTCCTTTCTGTTAATCGTTAAACTTATCAAACAGCATTTTGAGTTCGGCAATTTTTTTGTCTTTGTCTTCTGTTGAGGCAAAAGATTGAGCCACACAGTTTTGCAAATGCTTTTGCAAAATGTTGGATTCAACGGCTTTGACGGCAGCTCGCACCGCACGCAATTGGCTTATAATGTCCGTACAATAGCGTCCTTCTTCTATCATTTTTTTAATCCCTTCGATTTGTCCGCTGATGCGGTTTAATCGCGGCATATTTTCCATATGGCTCAAATGTGGTTCCGACATTTTTTCCTCTTAAAAAAGTTAATTACCACCCCATAATACTGTTTTTAATTTAAAATGTACAGCCGGAACATACATATTGCCCCGGCTGAGTACAACTATTTAAGCGGCAAATTGGTTACGCCTAATTGTTTGAAAATATCATAACGGTCATATTTTGCGCGTTTTTCTACAATTTTACCGTTTTTGACCTTTAACATACACATAAAATCCATATAAAGCTTTTTGCTTTTGACCGGAACGCCATGCCAGTTGTCTTGTTGCAACTCTCCTTCAAAGGTGAGATAAACGGCAACTCTATCTTCATCGGCAAGCATAAATTGGTTTGTCATCTTAAAATCGCCGAACGGATCCATATTGCTGCGTTCCAAATCAATAAATGCCTGAACACCCTCAAGTTTGGTATGAACTTCGGGATAATAAACAAAATCATCACTGCACAAGGTGGCGGCTTCATCATAGCGGCGAGCGGCAATCAATTCATAAAATTTGCGAACAAGCTCTTTATTTTTGCGCACATAGCAAGTGCACTCCGGGCAACATTTGTTTTCTTCCGTGCATTGGCAATTTTCGCCACAATGGCAGCCAGATGAACAGCAGCAGTTTTTATTATCTTCCATTTATTTTCTCCTTAAACAATTAACACATACCCCCAGTGAGTATATTTAATATACATATACAGGGTATGTGTATTTGTCAAGAATAAAATTTGAATAGATGTGAATATAGTCTTCCAAACTTGTTTCCTAGAAAAAAAGTCAATCCCCAAAATATTGAAAAACACTTTCGATGATTTCCAATGCAGTTACCAGCGCACTTGGCAAATCGGCGCGGAATAAAGGGCTTTACGGAAAGGATTTAAAACGAAAAAAGAGGAAGTATAAACTTCCTCTTTTCAAATTGGTGATGCTGTTCACCTAAGATTGTGGAAAACTCCCCTAATCACAAGTTATTTATAATCATCACGATGGCTGAATTTATATATTATAAAAATTAGTAAAATAGATATATCTCGCTAAATAAACAAAAGCCGGTATGGATAGAATGATATAGGCTTTTTTGAGATTTGTTTTACGTTCCTTCCAAGCATAAACCGTAGGTGCAATTATTATCAATAATATTGTTAATATCATGATGGTATAGTTAAACCTATTTTCATATGCCCAGCCACAACCTTCATATCCCCAATGCATATCATAGCGCATCGTGCTAGGATAGTCCGTAGCCACAACAACACTTGCCAAAAAATTTATAATTGACAATAGATAAAACGGTATGAGTTTGATTTTTTTCATAATTGCACCTTCGGTTAAATTTATTCAAAGTATATTCAGCATTTATCTTAAATACAATAAAAATCACCAACAATCTTTATCATATTTTACATTAAGAATCATATCATGCCCATATTTCTTAAATTTATCGGTAAATTCATCCATCTTATCTGTTAAATCAATACACCCTCCTGAGCCATATTCTTTACCTCCGTGGATTGAAAGATTAGTTCTATCTTTATTATCTGTTCCTTGAGCGGGTTCCAACCAAATGCGGTTATTACCCCAAGAATCTTTTCCTCCTCTCCATTTTCCCATAATTCCAAAACCGTATTCACTTCTGAATTGGTCAAACTTACTTTGGTCTTTATAGAAATTCTGATGTTGAGATTGTCTTACCAACCATTTTCCCTCCGGTAAAGGCCCTATATCTTTTACGCCATCATATTCTTTACATTGATAATCTGGCTTACCGGACATTCCTTTCCATGAGTTTGTCTTTTTATCATCTTCGAACCAAGAAAGTTCTCTTCCGTTAAATTCTAAACGCGAAGGTTTATTTTGGGATATTTCTTGATTTAATGAATTAATGGTTTCACCATCTTTTTTCATTATTCCATCAATGGTTAAATTATTTTTTCTTTGATATGTTTTTATCCCTTCAAATAACTCATTGTCAGGATATTCCGTCATTCCATATGAGGGGACATCATATGCGCCAAATTTTTTTAGATAGCTTTTTAGCGGAAGCATATCTTCCATAGCTACAGCTGAAGATGATGCTACATCTTTGTTTAATTTAAATTGTGACATATTTTTTTCCTTATTCTTTGTTAATTTTAGATACAAAAAAAACCGTTGATTTTCATCAACGGTTTTTAGACGCACTTTTCCCAAGTGACATTTTATCTTTTATAATATTTTCTATTTAAAGTAAAGGAAAAAATTCCTATCTTGTGGGTAATTATGTTTTATGTTATTTAAGATGTTCCAAAGAGCTTGCATTTTTGCTTAGCGCTCCCTTCCGGGTGGCTCTACATCAAAGGTTGGGGCAAAAGCAGTACTCAAGATTATAAAAAGTATTATAATCAGTTCACCACAAACCTATTTTGGAGGACTGCTAATG
>CASFJL010000011.1 GCA_949295005.1 uncultured Pseudomonadota bacterium
TATTCTGCCTTGCTCATCAACTACGTTATTGCTATCCCCTCTATATCCAATAACTTCTCCCTTGGCATTTTTTATAAAGCCTGACGCATCTATTTTTCCTAAATTTGCTCCGGATTTATCAATAACATTACCTTTTGCATCTACTCGACCTATGATGTTACCTTCTTTATCATAAACATTATTAGGGTCTATTACTTTGCCTATTACTTCTCCTTTAGAATTTCTGATAAATCCCTTTTGGTCTTGTTTGCCTATGATTTCTTTATTTTCTCCCCAAACTGTTTTATTATCATATGTTGGCACTACTTTCCCTATTTCGTTGCCTGCAAAATCAACAATTTTTCCATTGGAACTTTTTCTAGCAATGACTTTTCCATTAAAGTCAACGACCTTATTATCCGGTTGAACATGTGCTATGATTTTACCATCATTATCTCTTACGACATTTTCATCATCTAAAATGCCAATAATGTTCCCTTTCTCATCAACTATGTTATTATTTTTATCTTTTCTGGCTATAACTTGCCCCTTATCATTAATAACTCGCCCATCTGCTTGTAATCTTCCAACTATTCTGCCTTGCTCATCAACTACGTTATTGCTATCCCCTCTATATCCAATAACTTCTCCCTTGGCATTTTTTATACGCATCTATTTTTCCGAGATTTACACCTTCATCATTAATCACATTTCCTTCAGAATCTACTCTCCCTATGATATTTCCTTCTTTATCATAAACATTATTAGGGTCTATTACTTTTCCTATTACTTCTCCTTTAGAATTTCTGATAAATCCCTTTTGGTCTTGTTTGCCTATGATTTCTTTATTTTCTCCTATAACATTACCGTTTTCATCTAATCTGCCTAAAATACGACCGTCTTCTCCCAAAACAATTCCTTGCTGAGTTTCTTCAATAATGCTAATTTTACTATAATATTGTAAAGGCTTTGCTTGTCCTATTTTGGTTTGTTGCAAGGAATAAACAGCTCCTTGCGGATTTATGCGTCCAACTTCTTTATTGTTTTCATCAACAACTTGACCATTTAGATACAACTCGCCAATAACTTCATTTTGCTCATTTCTTATCAAATAATCTCTGTTGCCTCTGGCAATAACTTCATCTGCGCCATTTACAACAAAACCCTTCTGTAATTTTCCTAATACTTGATTTGAAAAACTTCTGACCGTTCCGTCTTTTTCTATTATTCCGATTGCGTTAAAATTATTGTCATATACATATAAATCATATAGAGAAAAACCTATTTCTTTCTCGTCTTTTATTACTCGTCCATCGAACATAACTTGTCCAATTTCTGCATTTTGCGTATTATAAACTTTTGCGTCTGGAGAAATTATACCCATATATTCTCCGGAAAGATAAAAAGCAAATTTATAACGAAAGGCTTGTCCAATTGACTTACCTTCATTTGAAATAACATTGTCATCCGCTTTTACATACCCTATTTCTCGGCTATCTTTATCTATAACTTTTCCATTATAAGCTATACGGCCTAATATATTATCTTTTATTCCGATAACATTTACATAATCTATTTTTCCGCCTTGATTTTGTTTATCTAAATTTATTAAATCTCCTCGTTGATTTAGGCATCCCAATAAATTATTTCTTGCATCCAAAACATTTCCCAAACCATCACTTGAGCCAATGACATTGCCTTTATTATCTAATACAATGCCTTGTTTTTCTAATTTTCCTATTACGACTCCATTCTCACTTAAAACCTGATTATTGCCCAATATTTTTCCAATGTAGATACCCTTTGTGTTCCTTATATCTCCGGTTGAAGTTAATATTCCTATTTGGCGACAATTTTTATCTGTTGCCATATATGTTCCATTCACAAAACCTATTACATTATTACTATTATCAACAACCATATCTCTATAGATAACTTTGCCAATTTTTCTTGCAGAAAAATCCACAACCTCTGCATTTGCATTCACATAGCCAATTGCATTTCCTTGAAAATCAAATGCCATAAATTCTTTAGAGATTTTTCCTGAAACAGGCATAATATCTGAGTTCATACTTCCTTTCATGGCTATAGAAACCAATTCAGGCAAAACTTTTCCCGTTATTTTTTTGCTTTTATCTATAATTAAATTATTTTCTGCTAAATAGCCAAACGGTAGCATTTTCACGCTTGTTCCATAAAGACCATCAATTATTCCTCCCAGCAATTCATTTTTATCATTAAAAACAAATCCTGATTGGGTCATATATCCAAATTTTTGATTTTCTGTATCCAGAGCCTCTCCATTTAAGCTTATTGAGGCTATTTTTGCGCCTATTTTATTATATACGGCTTGTGGCAACAATGCTCTTCCCGCATATTTTCCTTCAGAATCAAAAAGTTGACCAAAAGGAGAAATTTTAAATGCATTTCCCTTGTCAACAACTTGCATTCCAATACCAGACATACCCAAAAACTCATTGTTTTTTCCATATGCCAAATATTGAGAAGCAACCCCGCCCATTATCTTGCCTTGCTTGTCAAAAGCAAATTCGCCATAAGTTTTTCCTGTGATATTTCCATTTAAAGAAATTACCGTTCCATCTCTTAATGCATGAGCTATCAAATCTCCTTTATAATCAAAAACCGGACCACTTTTTGATATTTTTCCTTTGATTTCTCCTGAATCATCAACAACTTCTTCTTTGCCGATTATATCATAAACAGCATTTTTGCCTTGCATCAATTTTCCTTCGGGAGATAATCTTCCTAAAAATTTGCCATCCATTCCTCTTGCCACAGTGGCAACATCAATGCTATATCCGATAACATCTCCTTTTTCATTAACGATTTTGCCGTCTGCCTGCATTTTTCCGGTGTTTTTACCATCTTTATACACTTGTCCGTCATAAGACACATACCCCAACGGACGCCCTAAATTATCAAATGCGTACAAAGATTGAACAACACTTCCAGTGATTTGGTTATCTTCATTATACACAAAACCATTGGCATGAATTTTACCAATTTTCTCATTATTAAAACCTGAGACTTCTCCTCCCGGAGTGACACTTCCTAAAAAACCTCCCGTTAAAGAAACAACCATTCTTGATGAAATTAAACGCCCGTCCAAAACATAGTCATTCGCTACGGATTTATAGGCATAGCCGTCTGCCGTCATAAAGCCAATTTTTTTACCCGAAAGATTGGTATATTCTCCTTCTCCGGTCAATCTGCCTACAACATTGCCCTTATTATCATACACCAAGCCGGGGAACAATACTGCTCCTAATATTTCATAATTTTCAGAAACGACAAAACCACTGGGTAAAACCTTTCCCATAACTTTTCCTGAGGCGGAACGCACTGTTCCATCTATACTGACAGCGCCCAATATTTTAGTATCATTAGCTATTGCAATACCTTGAGGGACAATTGCGCCTATCAGTTTGCCGTCAAAATCTGTTACATAGCTATCTGCATTGACTTTTCCTATTAACTGGTTATCAAAACCAACAATATTTCCATCAGGTATCATTTTGCCAAGCAAATCGCCGTTAAAATCAATTGCTGAAATTTCTTGAGCATGAGCCATATTCGCATATGCAAAAAAAGAACAAAACGCAAAAGCCAAAACTTTTGCACTTTGTTTTATCTGTTTTTGTAAAAATCTCATACTTTGCATTTGCTTTTAATTCCTTTGATTTTTTGCAACCTCTTGTAAAACATAACCGGCCACTCTTTTATCTAAATTTATATAGGCTCCGTTATTTTTTATATACCCTATATTTTGCCCTTGCATATTAATAACTTGTCCTTGCGAATTAACTCTACCTATATATTCTCCGTTATTTCCAAGAACTCCTGCGCCTATTTTGAATATTCTTCCTAATATTTCTCCATTATTGCTAACAGTTAAATCTTTAGACAATACCTTTCCTATTTTAGTACCGTCTTTTCCTCTGATTGTAGCATCTATATTTATATAACCTACAACTTTATCATCATTACTCACAACAATTTCACCGGTTAAAATTTCTCCGTATAATTTGCCTGTATCCGTTATTACACTTGCTGCCGGCAAAACTCTTCCGATTTTATTTTTCTGCGGGCTCACCACACTACCGTCTACACGCATTACACTTTCTGTTTTGCCATCAAAATTAATGATTATCCCCTCCGGTATCAAGCTCACTCCCTTATCACTTCCGCCTCCCGGAAGAATTATTCCCACCGAGTTGTTATTTAAATCCTTTATATCTCCTAACCCATTGATATAACCCTTATATTCTCCCCAGGAATTTAGGATTATGTTTTCTTTCATGGTTTCTCCAATTATTCTACCTTTATTATCTATTACTTTCTTGTCTGATGTTGCTTGGCCATTGTTTTTGCCCGTATAATCCACAATCTGACCGTTATTGATTACTTTTCCCAAATATGAACCGTCATAGCCAAGTGCTATACCTTGTCTCAAATATCCGCCAAGATATTTTCCTTTTGAATCATATATGTTACCTATTGAATCAACTTTACCGATTGTTTCTCCATAATTATTTCTAACACTTCCATCAGGCAAAACTTTTCCTATGCTTTTTCCTTGAAAATCAACGGCTATGCCTTCCGGCATAATTCTCACCATATCTTTTCCTACAAAATTATACTCACTTCCAAGAAAATCTCCTACATATCGACCGTTTTCATCATAAAACTGTCCATTGTAGAATAGCTTACCTATAACATCATTCTTTCCGTTTATCAAAAATGACTTATCTTCTATTGCCAAACCTACTATTTTATTTTCAGCATCCATTAAAGTATTATTGACTGAAAGTTTGGCATATTTATCTTTTGATATTTCAACACGCCCCAAATCATCAACCATATCTATAAATTTTCCGGATAGATCATACGCATACTTTCTTTTTTCAACTGAACCTATATATCTGCCTTTGGCATCAAAAATATCTCCATTTAAATTTGCACAACCTAATATTTTCTTTTCTGAATCAATTAAAAGATTATCTGCGTTGATTTGACCTATATAATTATAATCTTTATCTAAAACATAACCTTCTTGTCTTACTCTTCCGATGATATTTCCTTTTTCATCCAAAACTCTACCGTCCGGATTAACACATCCGATATATTTACCATATACATCTCGAGCCAATCCATCTGCTTGAACATTTCCGACTAACAAGCATTTATCATTATATATTTTTCCGGTAGTAATAACTTCTCCTAAATATTTTCCGGCATAATCTGTGACCGTGCCATCAAAATTTATTTTGGCATCTACTATTTGATTGTCTTTTTTTATTATACCTTCTTTATCCAAATAGCCTATTGCTTTGCAGCCATAACCCACTATCAAGCCACCTTTTATACTCCTTGCAATAACCTGAGCTCCGGATATATCTTTTATCAAACCGCTTGATAAAATTCTGCCAACTATTTTATTTTGGCTGTTTAAAACACTTCCGTCGTTATTTATTGTTCCTAAAACTTTTCCTTCTACGGTTATGGGCAGTTCTTCTGTTTCAACCAAACGACCTAAGACCTCTGGTGTCAAACTGATTATTCTTCCATTTTCATTTGTTTTGCCAATTTGCTTACCTTCAAAATTCCAGACATTTCCATTTTCATCAACATAACCGTTTATATTACCATCTTCATCTAAAGATAGTTTTTGGTTTTCTTTCACGCTTCCTACTTTTTGCAATTCTGAACTGATAATACTGCCGTCTTCATTGACTTGCCCAATCAATTTGCCGGACACATCATATACCTGCCCATTTTCATTAACTACTCCTATGATTTCTCCTTTTTCATTAACCGCTATGGGCTGAGCAGCTTTTATTTTTCCTATTATTTTTCCATCCTTATTCACAACTTGGCCTTTTTCATTCACTTGACCAATTTCATTTCCGGAAAAATCAAAAACTTTGCCGTTTTCATCAACATAACCTATTAGCTTTCCGTTTTCATCATAAACAAGCTCTTTTTCTTCCCCTATTTCGCCTATTTTGGTTTGTTGCAACACATTGCCGTCTTTATCTATTGAGGCTACTTTTTTGCCATCTTTTCCAATAACCTCATTTTTATCATTAACATAACCTAAGACATTGCCCTTGCTATCAATAGCTACCTTACCATTGTTACCAACCATTCCGATAACTTTATCTCGAACAACTTCTCCATTTTCGTTCAAATGTCCGACAACTCTTCCGGCTGAGTTCACAATACTCCCGTTGGGCATTACAACACCGAGTTTGTTTCCGTTTTTATCAACAGCCACTCTTCCTTGTTTTGATACGGAACCTAATTTATTGCCCTCTAAATTAACAATTTCTCCATTGCCTTTTACTCGACCTATTATATTTCCGTCTTTATCAACAACACTTCCGTCCGGCCTTATTTTTCCTATAATATTGCCATTATCATCATAAACATATCCGGTCTCTACGGCTTTTCCAATCATATTGCCTTTATCATCAACAACCGTTCCATCCGGCAATACTTTTCCAATTATATTTCCGCTTTTATCTACGACTTGACCGTTAGCATTGATATAACCAATGACATTGCCGTTTTCATCTACAACAATGCGCTGATTGTCAGCTATTCCGATTATATTTCCGCTATCATCTACTATAAGACCGTTATTATTAACTCGTCCGATAATTTTTCCGCTAGAATCTCTAACTATACCATCTTCACTGATTTTTCCAATGACCTGACCTTCTGTTCCGACCGCTGTTCGCGTATTATCGCTGCTATCTACATTATTAGTCACTAATCCAGGAATATTTTCACATACATTGCAATCTTCTTTTGTCACTGCATTTCCAATAACCGGAACTTTTTCTGCCTTTGCACTGCCAATGTCCAGATTGCTTTCATGCCAACTGATTATAAAATTATTTTGAACATTTCCGGCGAGTGTGGGTTTCCAACTCATATTAATATGGCAAGTCTCTTTCCCTGATAAAATTTTTCCACTGCAGCCATCCGTAAAGTTAAACCCATCTGCCGGAGGCTCTGCTAATAATACTGAGACTATTTTAATTGATGCTTTTCCCGTTGTGCCTATGGTTAAAACATTTTTGGCATCTGTTCCCAAAACAACTTCTCCCATTGGTACCGGATTGGGTGTGGTTGTTATTGGCAACTCTTTTTCTTCAATAGACTGAAATTCTAAATTATTTGACAACAGCGGACTATCATTTTGGCTGGATAAGACATCTGCATTGTCCGTAAAGTTTGGTTCTTCATAATCATATGTGGCTGTATCTTCTGAAACAAGAAGCATTACTCCTATCAAAAATACAATCAACGAGACAATACCAACCGTCAATATTATACGGTTGGTTTTTTTTACATAAGCCTCTGATGCGGTTATATTTTTTGGATTTTGTTCTTTCATTGCGTTCTTACTACACTACAAAAAATTCCATTGCGACCAAGTTTTGAGCAAACAGCATCGCCTTCTTCCAAACTCTTCACCGGCCCCACTCTTAAATGAAACAACTCTTTTCCTTGTCCATCTGCCGGTGTATCTACCGAATAGTACGGCTCATAATTTGCCAAATCCGTCTTATATCTTGAGCTCAAATTATTCCATAAACTCTCTAATCGGCTAACATCAGCATCGGTACCTAATTCTATTGATATATTGCTGTTTCCGTCACTAAAGCCGCTGCCAAATCCATATTGTTGCAAATATTTTGCATTACCGTTTGTTGCGTTTGTCTCTGTTTGATTAGGAAGTTTTTGCATTCTGGAATAATCATACATTCCGGTTACCGCACCTTGATGCATTTGCGGCATAGACATATCAAAACCCCCGTTAGATGTGTTATTTGGCATCATATTACCATTCAAATATCCTCCAGACATTTGATTTTGTCCGCCATTTCCATACATCTGCGGTGCGGCCATGGCATATGACGCATTAAAACTTTTTGGCGCTTCATCGCTAAAAGCCTCTTGCAAATTGCCATTTTTTAACGGTGGAGGAACATCCCACCCCGGTTTTCCGTCATCTGCATAAACACCATACTCAAGTCCAGCAGAATCCGCACGACGAAGTTTTAAACACACCAACCTTTTGCCATTGCGCAAAACCATATCTCCAATGGCTTCTACAACAATAAGACGGTTATTCGGGCCTTTTGTCCTAAAGCCAACCGGCGTTTCTACTTTTTCATTAATCAAAGTTACTATCGGACGTTGCGTCATATTTAAGGCTTTATTTCCTAAATCTATATATGTAAAAATATCATCTCTCCATACTCTTTCCGGAGCTATAATAACATCTTCCGGATTAGGAACATATACCTCAATATCAAAACGAAATTTTTCTGGATCAACCGGAATAGACTTTAACCAATCATCTTTCTGATTGCGTCTTGTATAAGTTGAAGCAACTGATTTGGAGCGATTACCACCGTATGATGCACCTTTTCCGCCATTTGAAATACCGGCACCCATGCCGCCTCCACTTTCATTACCTTCTTCTCCTATAACATCAATGTCAATTATGGAGTTTGTTAATTTTTCCGTATTAACACCTTCACTTCTGACATAAAAAACATATCTATTACCGGAACGACCAAAAATTATGACGTTTGTATCCACGCCCACATTTGCCCCTTTTCTTGGATATAACAAAACGGTATTGGGACCTGATATTTGGCCATCAAATGTTGAATTATCTCCTAAATATACATCTTCAACCATCTCCCATTCCGGAAAATTTAACATGGTAATCATACCTTCTCTTACACGAATTGGAAGAACCAAATCAGGAGACCAGTAATATTTTGAATAGGCAGGCTTGGTTTGTCCTTCTCCCAAATTTTGCAAAGGATCCAACCATGCACTTTGCATCATTCCGATTGAACCAAATCCGGCATAAGACATATCCATTTGTCTATATTGTCCCATATCTTGATCTGCACTCTGATCTAAAGAATTATTCTGAGCTCTTCCTTCTTGCACAACTGACAATAAGCAAATCAAAACCAAACATATATGTCTTATTTTATCTTGAATCATGTTCACACCTGTTATTGAACCTTATTAAAGGTTAAAGAATATCTTTCTACCGTAAACCCTACCGGATTTTTCAATCTTTCAGCATATTTTACTGATTTTCCGTTATATCTTATTTTTAATGAAGCTGTCCAGTAATTGACTTCCGGCTTTTGTGAATCAGGGTACATATCACTTGTTTCATATTCAACTTGCCATAAGCCTCTGGTCAACTCATTGGCTGATATAATTTTTACCGTCCTTGACAACCCTTTATTTTTTATCACATCTAAAGCTCTTATTGCTGTTTTTTTTCTAAAATCTTCATAAACAGCCGGAGATGACATTTCTTGAACAGGACCACCGGGCATCCATCTGGCCTCCATCTCTGCAATATTTGATGTAAAAGAACTTCTTAACAAAACATATTGGCGGACAAAAACCTCTGTCACACCTCTTTCATCTTCCATATTTCTCAATGGACGAATGTTATATACTTGTTCTGCTTTATTTTGAAATGTCACCAAAAAAGGCTCTACTCTAAATAAGGGGATTGTTTGAAATATAGCTAGAAGCAACACAATATTGCAGCAAATACTGATTGCCGTTATAATAGCAAAAGCTCTGGCCGTCCACAAATATCTCTTTTCGGCAATATTGGCTACAAAGACATCCGACATATCAGGATGAGGAACTTTTTCCTGATGAGAAGGGGCTGTCGCACTACCTATCAATCTTGGGTTTGTCTTATTTCCCTCTAAGCTATCTACCATATTTTTTCTCTAAAAACTTATATTGTTTCTACATACCAATCCGGCAAATTTTTAGGTAATTCTATATGCATACAAGCACATGGAGATAGTTTGAGCTCATTAACACCTTTACCAATTCCAATCGGCTCCGGCTCATAATATGACCCAAAGCACCCTGATAGCAGAAAAATTGAGAATAAAATCACTAGCTTAAAATATTTTTTACACATTTCTCGGTTCCCGATTATTTATAAACGTCTATATTTTAAGATTTAAACTTTTTTAATTTAAATGTCTAACCTCTTACTGATAAAATCCCCAACTTATCAACAATTATCTTGAAAAACAGCTCTTTAAAAAACTTCTACTTCCGTTTGAGAATATCTTGTTACGGTAAAACCCAGCGGATTTATTAACCTTCTTCCCATAAATATTCTTTCTTTATAAAACTTGGCCGTAATTGATGCTGTCCAATAATGTTCTTCTAAAATCATTCCTCCGTCTCCGGTTGAATTGCCGCTTTTTTTTACGACATAGGTCTTAAAATCCACTTTCCAGACAGCACTCTTTTTTCCGCCTTGTCTACCTATGGAAATAATTTCTACTTCTTGCACATCTCGTGTGGGCGGGTTTAATTCTTTCTCTTTTAAAAAATTTCCAAATACATAAGGCGATGATAGAAAATGTATCATTCCCCCAGGGCTCCAGCGCGACGCCATCTCTCTTGAATCATCTATTATTGTGTTTCTTATAATCACATATTGTTTTAAAAAAGTTTCCATCAACAAATCTTTTGACGCCATATTTAACTCTATTGGCTCTGTTCTGACCAAATCTTCCGATGAGCTTTGATTTATGATTAAAAAAGGCTCAACCTCTACCATTGGCGACAATCTAAATAATGCTAAGCTTGAGCTTAAAAAAACTATAAGCGATATGGTTGATAAAAATATAAATAATCTCGATATCCAAAGATAATATATTATCTTAAAATTGCTTGCAGACTTTTCATCCTCGGTTATAAAATCAGGAATATTTTTATGATTTTTATCTGTAATATATAATTTTTGGCTGCCTTGACCTAATACATTCATCTCTTGCATGCATTTCACCTTAATATGTTGCGCAATATGCCGGCGTTAATGACCTTAAAGTTTCTTCAAAATTTTCATCTCCCGTGCTTTCATAAGTCTCATCTACGTTATTGTTTGCTCGGGCTGTTTTTAAGTCTTCTTGAAATTCTGCCATATCAGATACATCCATTGAAAGTTTCATTACTGCCGTATCATCAAGCATAATTGCCGTGTATGTTCTGCTAAAGCTATTTTTATAATCTTTTAACATTTGTGATGAGCCAACATTAATCTCTTGTACTTTTGTTTCTGCTTTTTTGGCATAACTTTCTTTTATCTTTTTCAATTTATCATATGCAAAATCATAATCTTCTTGATTGGTTATATCAAATTCAGGTGTTACTTCTATTCCGAATTTTGCAAAATTTTCTTCCATTTCTGTTCGGCTTTCTTTTACTTTTTCTTCCAAGTCATCTAAAGCTTTTTGATAATCTTGCTCTATTTCTACATGATCTAAGAAATCTCCAACCTGATTTATTTTATATTGAGCTTTGACATATACATCATCATTTATACTTTCTTCTTTTGATAAATCTTCACTTTGAGTATCTGATGATTTTTCTTCCATTCTGGTACCATAATTGGCTATTGATTGCATATAAGGGCTAAAGCCTATTACATTTTCAACATATTTTCCTCCGTTTACCATTTTTCCGGAATATATATTTAAAATTGTCCCCAGTTCACTATATTCTTCATAGCCAAAAGAATTTTTATGATTGTTGCTCTCCGGACCATTTTCTTTTTCTTTAGGAAAAACGACATAGGCTTTCTTACTGCTTCCGACATTTGTCGTGCAGCTGGCACTTACTTCTTGACAGGTTGGCAAATTCATTGCACTTAAATTTTGTTTAGACTCTCCTGTTACAAAATCTATTACAAATCTATATTCATTGTTTTTTATATCTTTTTCATAAACGTCTATATATCCGGTTCCGTTGCTTATTTTATCTCCAACGCTACATGTAATATCATTTGAATTTTTTATAGATTTTAGAACACAAGGATATATACCTCCTCTGAATAATGCGGCTTCTTCTCCACCAAGATTAAACGGATTTATTGTGCCGCCAAGAATACCAGCTAATTTGTCCGTTGTTGCAGAATTTGGGTTTAATTTTGAGCTTAAATAAAAATCACTATCAACAAAGGCCTTATCTTTTAGCATCATCTTCCAAATTTCAGGAATTTTGCCACCATAAGTTAAGAATTTTTCTTTATCAACTAAAGATATCGGAATTGATACCGTTTGCTGCCATACCGTTTGCTCAAAAGGTATTCCGTTGACCCCTATTTCTGAAATTTTTTTATATTCTCCGACATACATTTTCTCGCCGTCTTTACCTATATTTTGCAGGTCAATATAATCTAATCGAATGTATTCTCTCAACGGGGGCAAAGGATAAACCGGAACAACTTTGGGGGAACTAAAGTCTTTTTCATTGGCCTCCAAGCCAACATAAAATTGACTATCAATTCCAGTATTTAAGGATTTAACCAATTCTTCAAAAACACTCACTTGCATTAACAATGTTGTGTTTTTTACCAAATTTCTATAATTGGTTAAATATAGTTCTTTCATGCTTTCATCCATAATTTCATTGATAACAATATCTATATTATAATTGCTGATTGCATGAATTTTTGCCGCCGTTGAATCTAGTTTAACGCTTCCTACTTGCGCTTCTTGGCCTTTTAATGAAGACATAAACCCCTGATGATATGAATCTATTATCGCTTGAGAAGAATTAAGATATAAATCATCTCCCAAGGCCTTATATGCCTCCATCAATTTTTCAATATTCTTTAAGGCTATATCTCTGGCATCTTCAACCGCCAAATTTGATTGCGATATTATATTTTGTGCCGTTATTAATGAATTGCTACCAATGGCTGCTTTGGCTGCTATTTCTGCTTTGTCTATATTTTCATTTTTAATACGCAATTCTTCTGTATATTCTTCAATCTTTTTCTTTTCTGCTTCTTGTATTCTTTGTTTTTCTTCTGCTATTAAGTTATTTATTTCTCCAATATCTTTTTGAAGTTTGCTTTCTATTTTTGCAATATCTTCTTTTAATGAATTATATTCATTTGTTTTATCATCATATATTTTTTGCAATTCTGATTTTTTTGTTTCTGACTGCAAAATGCTATTTTGTGTCTTTACAATTTCCGTATTGATTTCTTTTTGTTTTGCTGCCAGTGTTTTTTTCTCTTCCTCACTTATATCTTTGTTGTTTAGTAAATTTTTTAATTCTGTTAATGAGCTGTTTAATTCTGTAATACTTTGTTTTAATTTTACGTTTTCTTGAGTAATTTCATCAATTTGAGACATAAGCTCATCTCTTTGTTTATTAACATTATTTATCTTTGTGTTAATTGTTTGCTTTTTCTTTTCCGCCTCTGATTTCAACTGAGCAATTTCTGCCTCTTTTTGAGTTCTATATAACAAAAATTTTTCTGAATTTTCTTTTTTGAGTTTTTCAACTTTTTCTTCATATAGTTTTTGCGCTGTTTGTTTAGCGGCAACTGAAGCTGAAGTTAATTGTTTTTCAGCCTCGTTCATATATTGTTTTTGATTATCAAGAACTATTTGGGTTATTTTCTCATTAATATTTTCAGGAATTTTATATGCTTTTATAAATTCATATATATTGCTATATTTTCTAATTAAATATTGATTAAAAAATATTTTTTGATCATTCCATATCGGATACGGCTTTTTGATTGCCCCCAAATTTTGAGAATTCCATGCCGGACCATCTGACGCAGCCTCTCCTAACAAATATTTTGCTATCCACTCTGCAACCTCTGAACCAATATCAACCGACAAAAGCTCACTTTCTCTTGCTGCTTTTTCCATATCTTCTTGTTTACTAGGTTCTTTAAAATAATTTCCGCCACTGTTTTTATTTAATTGTTCGGCTTGTTGTGCTCCTGATGCATTTACCTTTTCCAGGTCAAAAGCATCTTCTTGAGCTTGAATGTTTGTATCTATTGTCTCTGTTTCTGAACTGACTTCAGTTTCAACACCTATTTCATTTCCATAATCATCATAAACTTTTGTTTCTGTTGTATCTATTGTAACAACATCATCCGTGCTTATTGGTGACACCTCTGCTGCTTTGGCTGTTTCAAACATTTCTATTGCCCATGCGGACAATCCTGTTCTTTCATCATGGTTTTCCGGATGAGCTGTCATATCTTTTCCTGACCACAAAACTTCCGGATTATTGACATATTTTCCTAAGTGATTTAACAGACATTGTTCTGAATTTCTTAATAATTCTACTGACCTATCATGTAGTTTTTTCATATTGTTATATTGTTTTTGCACATTTTGATAGCTTTTTAAATTATACATTAAATTGTGTGCATCCAATGACACTTGCAAATCTTCAACTATTGGCTCTAATTTAACCAATTCATCAACTTCCACTGAACCCGCAAAAACATTTTGCTCTGATGAAGGAGTTGCCGTCTTCTTTACCAAACCGCTTAATGACTGTGCTGTTTTTGCTGTCTGAATACCCAAAAAAAACATGCCTAATATACTTAATATCAATAAAGAACGTATTTTCATTATTTTTCTCCCGGTTCTGCTTCTTCTGGATAATATAAAGGTTCAACTTCTCCCTTTACGGCAAATGCGGCTGTCATTTGCGCTTTTATGGCAACAAGTTCTTGAATCAATGCCATGACTTGATCTGTGCTCTGAGAAATCATATATCTATTATATAGACCTGTGTTCATGTCTTCTGCTTTTGTATACTCATTTTCTACACGAACAATTTCCATATCCAACTTCAATAATTGCTTTTCCATCTCTCTTACTGCCGTAAAAGCCTCTATCATTGTATCTTCATAAAATTCTTGACCTTTATGCTTATATGCATTTTGAATATTAATATTTTTTGATGGATATCTGAAAAACAATTCTGGAAAGATTTCTCTTATTTCTTCCTCATTAGAAATATCTATAACCTTGCTTTCTACTATTTGTTTGGTTCCTGGAATTTTGGTGTCTTTTTTTGAAAATAACCCCTTAAAAAAGTCTTGAACTGATTTATATATCTGTAATGTCTTCTTTACTATTTTATTAGCATAACTAGTGGCTTTGTTTATAGCAGAATTAATTGTATTGGGAACTTGCGTTGTCAAGCTTCCTGCATCAAATAAGGCTATTGCTTCATTTTGAATTGGAAATATTATCAAATTCAATGTAACAAAAATTAAGATAAACAATTTTGATCTAAAATCTTTCAACATCATTTATCTCCCTATTTATTCCATATGTAATCATCAATATTAAATTTGCCGATATCATCTAAATTTTTTTCTAATTTATAGAACTTTAAATTGGCAACTTCTATTGCCGTTTGGCGTTTTATATCATATATCAGCAAATGTGCATAGTTGCTTAAGGCTTTCAAGTTTTGAATCTGCATATTGGCTGATGCACCCCATGCGCCGCCTATTGTGTCAAAAGCTGCGGCATTATAGCCTAAAGACTCTGCATCATAATTCATTGCACTTAATTCCGGAATATATTTTAAGGATTGCGAATAAGCGTCTATAATAGATCTTCTTCTTTCCAACAATCTATTAATTCTAATTTCTTCTTGTCTTTGCGGAGTTTCTGTTTCATCAAATTTTAAAAAATATGTTTCTGCCGTTTGCGTTAAACTTTCTTCAGCTGACTTTTCTTCTCCGCTTAATCCGGCTATTAATTCCAAATCTGCTTTTACCTTATCTAATTTTGCACCCAAACTTTTTAACTGTGTGCTATATTCTGATATTAAAGTCTCAAACTCTTGTTTTTTATTAGCTATTAGAGTTTGAACATTTTTTTGTTCTGCCTTGATTAGCTCTTCTATCATGGCCTTTTGCTGTTCATATTCTTCTTTTGTTTCAGGTTGTTCCGCAATCATCTGATTTAAATTGGCTATATTTTCCTGATATGCCTCGATCTTCCCTGTTGCCATTGTCTCAATGGCATCTATTTCATTGCTCAAGCTTTGCTTTGTTTCTTCTATTTTATCTGTTAATTTTTTTCTTTCTTCATTCAAGCTATTTAAATCATTATACAAAGTTGTATAATTTCCTATATTTTGTTGATATGTTTTTTGAACTTCCGAAGCTGCTTGTTTGGCGGCATCTATCTGTTTTTGAACTCCGGCAGAAAATTTTTTAAAATTTTGAGAGTTTGTTTCAAGCCAAGCTTTGCTTTCCTGAACACCTTTTCCTATTTGTTTAACAACCGTGAGAGACGCAACATTATCCAACTGTTTTTGTGCATTTTTTGTGACTTTTGTTGTAAATGTGGCAATATCTTCTCCCATATTAGAAAGCTTCATCACTATCCACGCATTAGCTAATGGGCTGTACAAAACCAAACTAAGAATAAAGAGAAATGTTTTGATTTTTTTATTCATCATTTTTTTCTCCTTCTTTGGCTTCTGAAGCTTCTTCTTCATCACTTTTTACATCTGCTCCCGAATTAACACCTCTGTCTTCTGCTTGCTCTGGCGTTAATACTGTTCCTGCTAGTTTTTTTGTTGATTTATATTCGGCTATTTGAGCTTCCATAAACAAAATTTCATTCCATCTCTTTAATATTTTATCTTCAACAGCTCTGTTGGCTTGCAATATTTCTCTGGTATTTTCTTGCTTTAACTCTGTTTCTGGCATTTCTCTTTCTTTGGCCAAATTTACTCGGATGGCTAATGCGTGAGCATATAAGGCCGCAATATTCATATGCATCAACTCGGTTCTTTTCAGATTATTGATTTTTGCCTCTTGCATATGATCGCCACCTTCACTAAAAGTACCTATATATGTATTCTTAACACTCTGCGTTGCTTTGTCTGAATTATTTATATTTTTAGCCAAACCTTCCGGAAGCTCAATCTCTGGAACTATTCTATCTATATTTATAGAATTTAGCGTACTCTTAAAACTTTCTATCGGCAAAAGGCCAAACTGTCCTGACTTTGCGCTTTCTATTGTTTTTTGAACATTTTGAGCTTCTTCTTCTACGACCTCTGCCGTTGCATTTATATTTTCTATCAAATCTGTTGCATTATTTGGAATATCTGTTCCGATTAATGGTATCGGTATGGGGAAAAAAGCATAAACTTCTTTACTCGGCATTATCATTACCGAGAAAATTAAAATGCTTACTTTCAAAGAAATTTTCATTCTAGTCCCCCTGTGTTTCAGTCTCTTGCTTATATTGTTCTTCTATATTGGTGATTCCCATTTCACTAACTTCATAATTACCAAAATCTACAAACGCATCTCTGGCCAATAAATTTGAATAAATTTGAATTATCTTGTTTTTTAGTTTTAGACCTTCCATTTCTGAAAAAGTTAAAACTTCTATATCTCCTCTTTCATCCGTTGATTTTGATGATTTATCTTGCAATGGAAGCAAAACATTTTTTTCAAAGCCTGAAGAATCATTTTTTGCTTTTGCGGCTTCCATTACATCATTAACCGTCATATCTTGTAAACTCTCTTCATATAGCGTTTGCATTTTTGCTTTTGCTGTTTGCACTCCTGATGCTTTTTCCGTAATAACTTTGTTCAAACATTCTGGCATTTTATCTATTGATTTTGTATCAACTTTACAATAGTTGGCCAAATTGTCAGAAAAAACAAAAACATTTTCTTCTGTTGTTCCGCTATATACTTGTGACGAAGAACTCTCCGCCTCGCTGGCATAAGAAAGAACCTCACTTCCCTTAACTAAAGCATAAGTTTCACTTCCATCCAAGCTTGAGCTTTTTCTAAAAGGACGTCTGCCTTGTGTGTTATTTTTTCTTGGAATGTAGGTTGGTTTTCTTTCTTTTTTTATAATTTCTGGCTTTTCTTCCTTCTCTTGTTGTATTTCTTGGTTTTTTTCTGTTTGTTCTTTTATCTCTGCTTTTTGTTTTTCTTTATTTGCTTTAATTTCTTTTACCTTAATATCATACTTGTTTAGCGGATTAGTTTTTCTGCTTTCCTCTAAGCCTTCTTGATATGTGTTTTCAAGCTCATTCAGCATCTTTTGGGTTTCTGATTGTTGTTGCGATAATTTTTGCAAATTTTGCTCGGCCTGCGCGATTTTTTCTTCCAGACTTTGCGCATTTAAGGCTAAAGGAAGTAATGTCAATGACACAATAATCATGCTTGCCATTTTTATATTTTGCATTTTTTTGTTTATTTTTATCATAGTCTTCCTCTCTTATAACAACCCTTCCGCTTTTGCCAAAACAGCATCTGCTTCTTCTGCTATTCTTTTAGCATCTTTTAGCAACCTAGCTGCCTCATTAATGCATCGCGTAGACTCAGTTACTAAAACTTCTGCACGCGCTTTTAATTCTTTTACTTTGGCTGTAATATCTTCTACTTCCTTTTTCAATTCTTTTGCGCGCTCGTAATTTTTTTTACCACTTACAATTAAGTCTGTTGCATAGGCAATTGTCTCTGCACTATATACATCATCTTTATCTTCAATTCCATCTAGCATGGCCTGACCTTTTTTTGTCATTTCTTCTCCTTCTTTGTATAAAGCTTCTGCTTCATTAACCGCACGTTCTATTTGTTTTTCCAAGGCCTTCGCTTCTTCATATAATGCTTTTGATTCTGCTATTTTTTCTTGTGCTTCATCTTGTAATTCTGCAGCCCTTTTCTTTAAATTATTGGTTTCTTCAATCAAACGGTTTGCTTCATCATAAACTTCTTTTGCTTCTTTACCTTTTTCTATTGCCTTTTGCCCTTCTTGTACCCATTTATTGTTTTCTAAATCTTTCATTTTCTTTTCATATTTAGCTTTTGCTTTTTCTAAATCTTGTAATCTGGAGGTTATGTGTTCATCTATAAATGAGCTGATTGATTCATTCATTTTTCCTAATGCAGACTGCACTTTCTTTGTTGTATTGACAATAAATAAAACTTGTTTTGAATTTTGAATATCTGTAACTGCTCTTTTTACTGCTTGCACCAATGCCTGAATATCTATTGCCGGAATTCCAAAAGCATAGCTGTTTTGAGATGTTGCAAAAAGAAGCATAAAGCTCATCAATATTACTCTTGCATATTTATAAAAAGCTCTCATTGCCAACCTCCTGCATTGTGTTCTATTTATTTAATTATATCAAATTTCTTTTATACCTAAAACAATTATTCTTATTTTTTAGCCAACATTTAAATATTTTGTAACAAAGTTGTCTTCACCATATTCTTTGATGAGCTCTTCCACCAACAAAACATTTTTTCTTCCTGAATTATATAATTTTAAATATACGCCTAACCCACTTAAATTTACATCCAAAATTACTGACTCTCCCGTTGCCGGACGTGATAGCAATATAGCATAAGGAAAATCTCTGTAACTACGACCAAAAATAAAATCTAATTCACTCTGTGTTAAATTCCAGTTTGCATAATCTTCCATTTGCGCTTGCGGGTTTCTAAAAAATATTACGGTTTGGCATTGACCGCGAATAACTTCTCCCACTCCTAATGTATCTACAATATTGGGTTGTTGAAACGCACATAAATAGGCTTGTCTTTTTTTACGGCCTTCTTGCAATCCAATCATGAAATAGTCTCTAAACATTGGATGCTTTAACATCGGAGCTGTTTCATCTATCATAATCAATGCCGGAATACCTGCATCTCCGGTTTCTGACATAATTCTGTGCATGATATAACTAATTACGGCCGGCGCCAGCGTTTCATCTTCAAATATATGAGTGAAATCAAATGCCATAAATCTTTTGCTTTTTAAATCCAGACTATCATCCGTGGCATTAAAAATATTTCCGTATTGTTCCGGATTGACCCACTTATACAATTCTCTACGCATTGTTCCGGTAGGAGAAAAACAACTCTTGTATAAATTTTTTAAAATCCTTTCTTCTGGTCTTAAATATTCAAATGACGTTGTAACCGCTCTTGATATTTCTTTTTCTGATAAAGCATCGTCTGCCATGGATATTGCCTTCATCCAACGTCTTAAAAAGGCTCTATTTGTACCATTATCTTCACAATCAAATGGATTAAGAGAAACATTTTTCTCATCGCCATCAAAACCTATATATGCTCCGCCTATCGCTCTTGTGAATATTTCAGCACCTCTATGTCTATCAAAAAAGAAGACTTTTAAATCTCTATGGCGCATTGCTTGCCCGGCCAAAAATGTCAATAATGTTGTTTTACCTTGTCCGGTCGGACCAATAATACAGCAGTGCGCAACCGCCGCTTCTTCTGAAGATACATGGAATTGGAAACGATACGGGGAGCCCGATGTGGTTCTAAAAATGCTGATTGCTCCTTTTCCCCAATCTGATTTGCTAAATCCTTCTGATGGTTTGTCAAAACATATCGCCGCAGCAACCACTCTTGATAAATACAGATATGTTCTGGGATATGTATCATATGTTGGAAATTGATTGAAAAACGTAGCCTCACAAACCCAACCTTCTCTAACCGGTGTTACACTAAAGAGACGGCATATTCTTTGGACCTCACTTTCTCCAAACTCAACTTCTTCAATACTTTCCCCTCGAATAATTACAGACATGGAATATTCTGTTAAGGCTTGATAATTTGCATCACTATCATCAATTAAAGCTAAGGCTTCGCTATATTGATCAACAACTTCATCTGAAAAACTGGTAATAGTTGCCATCTTTCTTTGCTGCATTAATAACGCTCTTGCATTGGCTCTGAATACGGGTTTGATATTATGCAGCAAAACCAATTCACAATCTATCGCAAGCAATGACGCAACCATTGATTCATCCATATAATCTCCGGATGTGCGAATCCCCATGGTAATTTCATAAAATGTTTTTTCTCCGGAAAAAAACTTTATTATTCCATTTTCTCCGGTAAAATGAATATGATCCGCCGTTAACATCTGGTTTAACATAACACCTTGCGCACCTCTTACTTTGGGCTCCGGCTTTGAAATAGGACTGCATATTCTTGAATATACATATAAAGGGCTGTCTGATGCCGGACTTTCCGGTGTTTCATATAATGTTTTAACGCCATAATCATTTAATGTGGCTAACAATGCTTGAGAGGCATAGTTCAAATCTTTCAATGCATCTTGTCTATCAGGAACAGATAATACAATATAATGCGTATTGGAAAACACTCTGTCTATATTATGTGACCAAACTTGAGAAACTTGCTCCAAAATCTGATTTCCAAAGTCTCCTTCATCTTCTTCCAAAGGAATCCTCTCTCTTAGCGTAATAACACGGCAAATTACCTGCATATCAGACATATTATCAATCCATGACTTTCTAGCTTCCATCATGGACATTACTTTTTCTCCGGTTGCAAAGGTCAAATCAACGCCTTCCACCCTAAATACACGCACCATAGAGCCGTTATAACATTTTATGGTAATACCGTCTGACATAATTTTATTAAAAGGTAAAAAGTCAGAAACCCTTGATTCATTTGGATGAGGCAAAATATAACGTCCGAATTTTGTCGCCCAAAATCCGGCAAATGCAGCCGCTGAAATAAAACCAATTATTGAAACAAAAACCTCCGTATTTGACAAACCTTGCACAAATACGTCAAAAAAATCTGAATTAAGGTGCAAATTTCATCCCCTTTACTTTATATAAATTTTTAGTCTGTCGATATGTCTGCCCATATGCCTGCAACATATTTGACATATGCGGTTCTTTTATTCCGAAAGCGACAATAATGATATGAATAACCAAAACAGAAATAAGAAAAAACAACGGATTTATATCACCAATACCTATTGCCATAAACATTAACGGAAACTGAATACCTAAATTCATCAGCACCGGAACAAACGGCCCCCATAATATTTTTGGAGGATTAGCAACGGCTTTTAATATCATTTCTCTCATTATTTTCTCCCTTTGTTTTAATTTTGCCCAAATCTGATATATTTTGCAACCAAAACAAATATTTTCCACCGATGCAAAAAAAGATACTCTGCCTTTACTTTGCATTGTATCTTTTTTTTGTGAATAAAGCGTTAAATATTATTATTTTTTACAAAGGAGGCATATCTATCTGCTCCGGTGCGCTAATTGTTACATCAACATTTGTTACTCCTGTTCCTGACAACAAATCTTGTTGACCTCCACCGGACATATCAATATTAACAGCATCATGCCTTTCAATTACATCAAAACCTTTTTCATTTAATTTTTTAGACCCTTTTATTGTTCCTGATATGGCTTCTTTCGTCACGCCTTTTAACAAATTCATTCCGACAGAATTTGATCCATTTCCAATATCTTGTGTCAAAGTTCCGGTATCATTCAAATATGACAATCTATTCAACAAGCTATTAATCGTTGTTTCTGCAGCATCTTGACCGGTTTGTACTCCATCTATTTCTTTTCTTCCAACTGTATTATTTAAGTTTTTTGCTATTCCAACAGCACTTCCAATAGCCGTGTTAGCCAAATGTACTTTAATTTGATCCCCTGTTGAATCTGTATCCATGTTTCTGGTAAATCTATTGTCATAATTCATTGTACCAAGGCTTCCCAAAACATTACCAATAATATTACGCGAAACTTCACCTGTTGCTTGTCCGCCACTCATAGAATTTTCTGACAAACTCTGGTTGTTTACACTTTGCAAGCCACCTATCAATCCTGTTAAAGCTGAACTGGCAACACCTTTTGATATTTGCCCTTTATTATCTGAATCATCCATAAAATCAAGTAACAATCCTTTATTATTCAAATTGCCGACCGCGCTCAAAATACTGCCTAATACTTTTTGCGTTGTTTCTTTCCTTTTTTGTTTTTGTTCTGCTTTTTTCTTAGCCTCTTCCATTTCAGCTAAGGTACCTGAGATACCACTAGTATCTATGCTTAATTGCCCAATTCCGGCATTTAGACCCGCTGATGTATCTAAGCCTGCAATACTCCATTCTGAAGATTGTCCATTTTGCAACGCATTGCCGGTATTTTCTCCTCCATTTTCATTGGATGTTTGCCCCCCACAATCAATACCTGTTCCAGGGACACAATCTCCTGATGCCAATTGAGAACTATCTGTTTGTCCGCTTGTTCCACCACTCCCGGAGGTTTGAGATGCCGGGTCAGATGCTGAGCCTGCCGTGCCCGAATAAGTGTTGCCGCTTGAACTATTTAAATAACTTCCATAACCTAATGCAGCATATTGTCCTCTGGCTCCTCTTGATGTGGCAAAATAATCAATAAACAAACCCACATTAGCCACTAAAAACAAACCAATTGCCAAGTTTGCAAACCATTTCCAGCTGATTTTTCCAAAAATTGCGCCAAAGGCAAATCCTATTAAACCAAATCCGGCAATTATAGTCGCTAGAGTTCCTATTCTTCTAACAACTTCATAGGCTTTTGTTCTAATTGCATCAAAAACGTCTTCTGCATATGCGTCTCCACTCACTAGCACAAACAACATTACCCAAAGACCTAAGAGATAAATATTCTTAAAATTTGCTTTCATGTTTACCTCCTATTTTAATGTATCTGAAATTCCTTCCGGAGATTGCCCCGTTAAAAAGGTAATAATTCCTCCGGTTAAACCAATCACCATCAAGCCTATAATAATGGCACTCAACCACTTCCAATTCAGGTTGCCAAAAAAACCACCTATAGAAACAGCAATAATTCCCAAACCTGAGACAATATAAATGATATCTCTCATACCATTGAATATTTCCACACCTTTGGCAATCAACTCTCCAAACAAACCTGTGTTTTCCTGCGCATAAGACGGAGAAATGTTCAATAGAACAAAAAATGAAACCAATAAAACATATATTGAAAGTTTTTTTACCTGATAGTTATACACTTCCATTATTGTACGTTGCAACTTTACAAAAAAACAATAAAGGAGGTTATTATAATATTGATAGATATATTTCATCATAACAACCTCCTTTATTCACCTTATTATGTTTTAATTTGTCAATTAGCTAATGAATTTGCACTTTTGGTAAATGAATCTTCAAAACTATTGCCTGTACCAGCCCATGAAGCTTCATTAGATCCAGTGGCATAATTGATAATTGAACTAGCAGCAGCCAAAATTGCCAATCCTACTGCCAACATAGAGAATTTTTTCCAGTCCAATTTGCCAAAGATCGCGGCAAATGCTAAAACAACCAAACCAAAACCACCGACAATGAAAATAATGTTCTTTACTGCTTTAAACACAGAAACTGCTTTTGTTTGCGCAACTTTCATAACATCCGTTGTCGTAGCACTATCTTCTGCCCAAGCGCAATCAACCATACCCAAAGTTACAAACAAAGCAATGGTCAAAATTGTGCAAATATTTCTTTTTATAAAATTCATAACTATCTCCTTTCTACGCCTTATTATATTTTTAATTCATCAAATTTATGAACCTGCGCTAGATGTAAAAGAATCTCCCAAAGCATTATCAGAACCACCTACTTGATCACCTGTAGCGTAATTAATAATTGAACCTGCGGCGGCCAAAATTGCCAGGCCTACTGCCAACATTGAGAATTTTTTCCAATCCAATTTGCCAAAGATTGCAGCAAAAGCCAAAACAACCAAACCAAAACCACCAACGATGAAAATGATCTTCTTTACAGCCTGAAATACAGTAATAGCTTTGGTTTGAGCCACGCCCATAACGTCTGGCGTACCGCTTGTCGTATCAGCCGCTTCCGCCCAAGCGCAATCGACCATACCCAAAGTTACAAACAAAGCAATGGTCAAAATTGTGCAAATATTTCTTTTAATGAAATTCATAACACTCTCCTTAATTTTTTTCAAAACTTTAGCACTGTTTTTATTATAGCGAAATTTTTCACTTTTTTCCAGTATTTTCATTCATATCAAAAAAGTATTAACATATTGTTTACAAATAATATTTTCCTACGTAACAAAAAATTCATATTCTAATCTATTGAATTATGCACAAATTTTTATATTTCCATCTTTCTTATTTTCAAAAAAAAATCCACAAAAAAATATGATTTTTTTTTAACTTCTTGCCAAGAGTCGCATTTTGATTTATCTAGTTTTTTGAGGGGTTATTATGCTTAAAACAACACTTAAAACTTTTTTATGTAGTTTTGTTGTTTCTCTATCCGCCATTTTAACGGCTGACAGAGTGTTTTTTTATACCCCTGAAACTCCTCAAAAAGAAAGTAAAATTTATAGCAAAAACATTGTCTTATTTCTAAAATCAGATAAGGACAAACTTGCCTCTTCTTCTGTCCAACCTATTAAAAGAATTGCTTTGACAACTTCTATTGAAACAGCCCCTCAACCTGTTTTGCAAGATAAAAAAGAAGAGCAATTAAACGACACTAAATCAAAGTCAACAAATATTGAGTTAGTTGAAGATTTTTCTCCAGAACAAGATATTGTTTTGGCTAAAAAAGTGTCTCCTTTGCCAAATAATGAAGACAAAATCAATCAACCGACGGCAATAGAAAAACAAGATATTTTAGATATTTCTATTCAAAACAAAAAAGAAGATTTGCCAAACAAAAAAGAAATACAGCTTGCACAAGCAGAATCTGTAAAAGATGATATTGTTTTAGAAACTCCAGAAACTTTGTCTCTGAAGCCAAGCACGCTTATTGTTCAAAAAAAGGAGAAAGGTAAAGATATTATCTTAAAAAAAGTTGAGCAAAAGAACAAAAGCACCCCAAAATCTTCCCTGAACAACAATTTTATTAAAACGGCAAAAATTGAAGAATCCACTATTATTCCTTTGGAAAAGCAACAAAATAACACTACAAATACCTCTCTCAATATTGTAAAAAACATTGAAGATGAAGAAAATAATTCTGTGGCATTAAATGTGGCAAATACCCCTATTAAAAGCATGAAATCTGAAAATGTATCTTTAGAAAACAATTCCAAAGAGAAAAAAGAAACAAAATCTTGGATTTCTATGGCGGAAAAAGAGAAAAAAAACACATCCGAAATTTGGGACACTGCTCAAGGCAACAGTTTTTCAAAAAACTCTTTTTTAAATGAAAAAAACATTCAAAAACAAAACAAAGAAGTATCAAACACCATTATCACCCCTCAAAACACAAATGGAGAGATTCAACTTGCAGGTGAAACAATCCAAAATTTACTCATTCCAATCCCTGAAGAAATAATGAATGAAGAAAACATTGTTCCACAACTTATATCTTCACCAAAAAATAAAGGTTTGGAAGCTGAATTAGAAGCAAAAGGATTGGTTGTAAAAAAAGAAGAAGACATGAATAATCAAGACAAAATTGTCTCTGACACCCCAAACACTCAGAAAGAAGGTAGCAAAGAAGACAAAGATAATTCTGGCGGAATATTAAAAAGTTTAAGCAATATTTTTTCCGATTCAAAGCAAAATATTGAAGTCGGTGAATCTCCTCAAGAAGAAACCGACAACAGCTTGTTTTCTGCTTTTTCAAAAAAACAGAAAAAATTTATGAGTAAAATCTTGCCAACAGAAATAAGATTGTCTTTTCAACCAAACAGAGCAGAAATATCCGGACAAACGCTTAAATGGATTAAGGCTTTTGCACAAAAAACGGCAGAAGAAAATAATGTTGGACTTGAAATAAGAATTGACGGCACAAGTTCTCCCCTTTTGCAAAGAAGACGGCTGAATCTTTTGCATAATATCCTTCTTTCAGAAGGTGCTAACCCTCAAAAAATTAAAACCGTATTTACTGCAAGAGAACCCAATTCTTTTATTTTGAGAACAATTTTGGTTAGTAACAAAGAGGATAAAAAAGAAATAAAAAATAAAAATCAGTATATTCAATGGTAATAAGTTGTTGCTTGCGCTTGATTATTTATTTTTCAGTATATATGATAGGTAAAAATATGAAAAAAATTGTAGGATCCGATATTATGAATATAAAAATTAAAACTTTTATGTTTTTATGCGCTTTTTCTTTGCTTTCTGCTTGTGTCGTTCATCAGGAACAACCTAAAGTAAACCCGCAAAGTACGCAAAACAATATCCAAAAGCAAACCCAAAGTATTCCTGAAGGGGAAACCGAATTTGTTCAAAGCACTGAAGTTGCTGCAGAATATAAAGAATATGGAGAAAGAACCCCCAGAGATCAAATGATTGTTCAGGGCGGAGCCGGTAGTAATGTTTCCTCTTCCATCCCGCCAACAATTGAAGAAGAAGTTGTTGAATATGAAGAAACAGTAAAAACCGTTGAAGAAGAAAACACAAATTCAGAAGAGAACAATACTCAAATGACAGAGGATCCTGTTGAAGATTGGTTGGCTGAAGAAGGCAAAACCTTAAAAACTCTTTTGACCGAATGGAGTGACCGTGCCGGTTGGAGATTGGTATGGAACTCAAACAGAAACTATACTTTAACCGCAGGAGCAATGTTTCGCGGACGTTATGCCGATGTCAGCTCTGCTTTAATCAGAGCTTTTGCCAGAGCAAAGCCTGCTCCTATTGCCACATTTTATAAAGGAAACCGCGTCTTGGTCGTAGAGACTTTGGAGGATGAAAATGCTTATGAATAATTGCTTTAAGATTACTCTTGGAATATCTTTATTTGCATTGGCAACCGCTTGTTCAATGTCCACTCAATTAGACGCTGAAATTGAGCGAGAAATAAAAGCTTCTACCGAATTAAAAGAAAAAGCAAAAGTTCCAACACAAGTGGCTCCTGAAGATGTGGTTCGCGTTAAAAATGATATTTGGCTCGGAGATAAATCTAGTGTTGAATATAATGGAGAACCCCTCCCTGCTAATTTGGAAACACAAGACGGTATTACGTTAATTAGTAATCGCCCTGTAACCTTGTTTGAAGCTGCGGATATGATTGGAAAAATTACATCTTTAAAAACGCGTTTTGCCAGTCATTTAGAAACTGAAGTAACCAGTGCAGCTTCCGCTAATAAACCATCTCCTGAAGCAATAAATGCCGATTGGGCTGAGCCAAATAAAATTCTTTTATCTTACAAAGGTCCTTTAAGCGGCTTGTTGGATGAACTTGCTTCTCGCTTTGGAATATGGTGGAAATATGAAAGAGGTGAGCTTTTCTTCTATAAATATGAGACAAGAACCTTTGTGGTTTATAGTTTGCCGACAAATCCATCATTAAAAGTTAACATGGGTGGTGAAAGCAGCGGTGGCAGCGGTAGCTCCTCTGCAAGCTTGACATCCGGTGCAGATGTTGAACTTTGGGGCAATATTGAAAAAGCAATTCAATCTATGCTTGGAGACAACTCAAAACTCAGTGTAGATTCAGCAAACGGAACTATTACGCTTACGGGAACGCCTCTTGAGATTAAGAAAGTTGCAAAATATGTTAATGAGCAAAATGCTCGTCTTTCAAGACAAGTCGCTATTAGTGTTAAAATCTTGCAAGTTAGTGTCTCAGACAGTGATCAATATGGATTGAATCTTTCTGCCGGTTTTGATGATGGAAAATCTAAATTATCTATTGCCTCTCCGGCAGGTTTGTCTGATGAAGTTGCAAAAAATTTAACTATGACAATTGCTCCGGGAAACTGGAACGCAACATCTTTTATTCAAGCTTTGTCTGAAAAAAACAACACGACATTGGTTACAAGCGGCACGGTTACGACATTAAACAACAAACCGGCTCCAATTCAAGTAACCAGAACAGAAAACTATATTTCTGAAATTACAAAAACGAATTCAGGCAGTTCTGATTCCGGCACAGATTATGATATTTCTACTGAAACTGAAGAAATTGAAACCGGTTTTACCTTAGATGTTTTGCCCAGAATTTTAGAGCATGGTCGTCTGTTAATGATGTTTAACTTGACATTATCTGATTTGATTTCTCTGGAAAAAGTATATTTACAAAGCTCAGAATCCGGAGAAGCAGATTCAGGTGAATATATTCAAAACCCAATAATTGAGACCAGAGGTTTTACTCAAGAAGTGGCTCTTAAATCTGGAGAATCTTTAATTCTCAGCGGGTATGAACGTGTTGAAAGTGAGGCAAACAAAAGCGGTGTAGGGTCTGCAGATAATTCTTTGTTGGGTGGAACCGCAACAGCTAAAAAAGATAGAAGTTTATTGGTTATCATTTTAACACCGGTTGTCTTGGAATCTCCTTTGAATCCGGAAACCAGAATGAAAACATATTAACAATAAAAGAGAAAAAAAGTGCTTGATAACGCTAAATTTGTAGATAAAGACGCTGATGCAGAAGAACGTAGAACTTGGGGTACCGAGATTTATGTCGGTGGAAAACCTTATGCAACCAGTTTGTTCTGGCAACCTCTACAAAATCAAGAAGAGCCATTAAATGAAATTATAGAAGCTTCTGAAGGTATTTTGGAAGGGGCTGATCTTTTTTGCTTAAGGCCCGGAAAAGCACCTCAATTTGGTATTTGTGTTTCTCAAGAAGGATATAAATCAGGAACCACAGTGGGTGCTGTTGCCGTGTCAACAGCTTTGGCTGATAGATCCTCTTTTATTGCCGTGTTCAAAGTGCCTAACGGTTGGTGGTATATTTGTGTAAGAAATGATATTATCTTGTCAGATGGTGATATGCTCTTCTTACATGAAGCTGATGCAAAAAATCAGTTTATGTCTATGTTGGCTGTTCCTGATTGGGGACGCAAAATTGCCCCTAAAGAATGGAATATTGAAGATTCAGAAGACATTTCTTTGGAAGATTTGCTCCAAAGAGGTATGCAAGCAAAGCTCCAAAAAATCAAAGGATTAAGAGGGGCAAAACTTCTTATGGTTCTTGGCGGAGGCGCAATTGTTGGCTTCTGGCTATTATCAAACTTAATTGATGCTTTATTTTTCACACCGGTTAAAAGGCCAACAATCGTTCCGGTAAAACCTAAGGTGATTCAAAAGGTTGAAGAGGCACCTATTATCAAACCATGGGAAAACTTAAAAAATCCTATACCCATTATGGTACAATGTGCAAATGGCGTCAAAAATCTGCAAAAAATTTTTACGCCCGGATGGGAAATAGGTTCTTTTTCGTGTTCTCAAACAGGTATTTCAACCTCATGGTCAAGAGAGTTTGGGCGCATGGCTTGGATGCAAAAATCTTTAGACGTGTCAAAAATAAAATTATCATATTATGCTTTTTCAGAAGACGGAAATGCTGTGAGCGGAGGTATTAATTTTGACAATGTCAATACAATATCTTCTCCTCCTATGAAAACTCTTATGGGACTGAGACATACACTCAATAACTTTTTTCAAAGTATTGGACAACCCGCTAATCTAACAAACGGTAGTTTTACGGAATCATATCCAAGAAGCGACGGAACAACCAAAAGGGTTATTTATAGGTACGTGGGTTTTAATTTTTCTTCAACCTATAATCCTTTGGTTTGGAGTAAAAAATTAACAAAATTTTCAGGTCTTGAGATTAAAAATATTAATTATGATGGTCAAAACTGGGTTTATGAAGGAATAATCTATGCTTTATAATATTAAAAAAATTTTATCAACTTCTGCTCTTGCATTAATTGCCGGCCTTTATCCGATGAATGCAAGTTTGGCTCAAGGTGTTGTTTCTTTAGCTGAAACCTCAAAAGATAATTCAAAACAAAATATTCCCAATGAAATTTCCTTGTTCGGTGATGAATCTGCTGATGTTTTGACGCCATCTAAATCAACTCGAGCCATTAAAAGTGTGGTTAATGATCAGAGCAATGTAAAAAAGACAACAACAGTCACATCAAAACAAACTGTTCAAAAAAAAGCTCAGGCTCTTATGCAGAATTCTGACGCAAAGGTTCAGAACATTTCTACTGATGCAAAACCACAAGATGATGTTTCTAAGGCTGGAAATGTTAATTCAGCCCCGAAAACACAAGCTAATGAAATAAAAGAAACAGGTATACAAAATATACCTGCAAATGTTATTCCTTCTCCTCAAAAAGTTAAATCAGAAGTTAACGATTTGGCTGCAGCATCAAAAATTGATACTTCAATTATTAACGATGTAGATGATTCTGTTTTTAATCAAATGTCAAATATTGAGCAAGAAACGGCTATTTTGAATTTGGAATTGAAAAAAGAACAAGTTAAAAACAGTATTGAAGCTCTTAAGGCTGTTCAAAATAAAGCAAAACAAGATGAGTTGGATAAATTAGAAGCAAAAAGAAAAAAAGATATTGAATGGCGTAATGAACAAAAGAAAAAACTTTTGCAAGAAGAACAAAAACTCAAAAATTTGGAAATTGTTTTTGAGCAAGAAAGACAAGAAAAAATATTAAAAGCTTATAAGAATAAAATGCTTGAAGAAATGCAAAAAGTTATTAATGAAAAAGCTGAAATATATAAAGAAATAGATAAATTACACAATGAACGCAAAGAACTTGTTAGTAATTTCAAAGGACGCTTTGTTCAACTTAAAAATTTGGCAAACAAAGCTAACGCTGAAGTTATTCGGGTCAGAGACGCTTATGCCAAAACAATTTCTGATTTGCAGACAGAACTCTCTATATTGAAAGCAAGACTAGAAGCCGCTGAAAAAGAAGAAAACCCCTTTGCTGCTTCTACAGATATTAATGGTGAAAAGACACAATTAAAGTTAGCTGATTTATATGCCATTATGGAAATAAGAGGTAAAGGACAAAATATTTCTGCAAAATTAATTAATAAAAATGGTTCTCCTTTTTTGGTTCAAGTCGGAACAACCTTGCAGACAGGTCAAGTGATTGATGAAATTACAACAACTTATGTCAGTGCATCAAAAGATGGAAAAAAAGATTATCTCTATTTTTCTTCCGGTGGAATTGTTGATCAAGAGCCCGTTTTTAATGATACTATATCAAAAAGCTCAAATTCTGAACCTGAACCTAAACAAGAAATACAAGGTCCTGTTGTATCCAGAGGCATTCCGAGTTTGGCCAATGAAATGATGGTTAGATAATTTGCGGATAAAATAATGGATGAAGATAAGCAAGAAATTGTTGATCCGGAAGCTTTGAAAAACCAAGATGCACTTGTTGAACAAGGTGTCGTTTCTTCAAGTATTACTCAAGCGTTTGATCAAATTGAGCTTTATTTTCAAAATGGAAGAAAACTTTTAACTCTCCCCGGTGGAGCTTTAAACATTAATGATGATACCAGAAGACTTCTGGCTCTGTTTTCAGACGGAAGTTTTCTGGTGTCTGAAACACATAAATTTGACGGACGCGTTTTAAGCTTTGAAGTTTTGGCCAGAAAAAAGCGCTTGATGATTGCTAAACCCGTTTATGTTAGCCAAAACGAGCTAAACGCTATATATAATTATGCTGAAAGAAACAATGTTGAGATAGACACAGATGATTTTGACTTACAATCTATGCAAGTCTTAAGAGACTATGTTAATGTGATTTCTCGTGCCGCCGAAAAAAAAGTTTCTGATATCCATGTCGTTGTTGCAGACAGCACTCAAATTATGTTCCGTATCAATGGTATGATGTCTATTGAAATGGAATATAACAAAGATTGGGGAGAAGCTTTTGTGCGCGCCGCATTTGCTTCAGCTGATATTTCAGATGCCAACTATGCTCAAAATGAGTTTCAAGGAGCGCAAAAATTAGGTTCCACTCCTTTACGTGGTTCTAAAGGTAAGTTGATGTTGCCTCATAATGTTTTGGCTATTCGCTTGCAATTTAATCCTATTGCCTTTGGTTCTCAATATTTGGTTATGCGTCTTTTGTATGCTGATGACAACCCTAACGGAAGCGGCGACTTAGCGTCCCTTGGATTGGGTGAATTTGAAGAAAAACTTTTTTATAGATTAAGAGCTGTTCCAACAGGTGTAAATATTATTTCTGGTCCAACAGGAAGTGGTAAAAGTACAACTCTGCAAAGAAACATGATTAAGCTTTTGCAAGAGAAAAATTATGAAATTAATCTTATTACGGTGGAAGACCCGCCGGAATATCCCATTCCCGGAGCAAGGCAAATGCCTGTGACCAATGCCAATACTGAAGAAGAAAAAGATGAGCAATTTACAAAAGCTCTTTCCGCAGCTTTGCGTTCCGACCCTGATGTTATGATGGTAGGAGAAATTCGTTCTTTGTCTGCAGCTCAGCTCACTTTTAAAGGGGCTCTATCAGGTCACGGAATTTGGACAACTTTGCACGCAAACTCTGCTCCTGCCATTATTCCTAGACTAAGAGATATGGGGGTAGAAACATTTAAACTAGGTGACCCTGAATTAATTAAAGGTTTGATAGGTCAGCGTTTGTTTAGAAAACTTTGTCCACACTGCAGAGTCTCTGTTAAAGAACATTTAGACAGACCTTCGGTACAAAGATTGAAAACAGCTTTGGGTGATTTTGGAATTGAAAATACTTATGTTCGCGGAACAGGTTGCAAATATTGTGGCGGAACAGGCGTTAAAGGAAGAACAAGCGTACCTGAAATTATTTTACCTGATGCGATGTTTTTAGAGCTAATCATCAAAGGAGAAACGAGAAAGGCCATTGACTATTGGACCAGTGACTTGGGCGGTAGAACGATGAAAGACGCGGCAATAGAGCGTATGCTTAAAGGATATATAGATTTGGATGAAGTTGAACGTTGGTGCGGTTTGATGGATCAACGTCCGGTATATTAATAGAGGTATAAATGAACGAGCAAAATAATAAAAAAATTTCAACAAATTCATTAAACAAAGCTATAAGAAAACTCAATAAAATTGAGGAATACTACGCTCGTATGATATGCAACTTTTCCAATGATGCTCGATTGAAGTTGTATCGCAAAATTGCTTCTTTAATGCGTAACCGTTTCTCATTAATGAGTGCTTTAGATATGTTGCATGACAGTATAACAGACGGAGGAAAAAATCCGGGAGAACCTTTTGCTATTGCGATTGCTTGTTGGGGTAGAGCGCTTAATAACGGTTTGACTTTTTCTGATGCGTTGAAAGGTTGGGCTCCGGATAGAGAAAGATTAATGCTTTCTGTGGGCGATGTCTCTGACCTTGAAGGTGCTTTGATGAACCTTATTCGGGTTACGGAAGGTACAACAAAGATGATTCGTCCTATTATTGGGGCAATTACATATCCGGCATTTTTGTTTATGATGGCTGTATTAATTATTTATGGTATTGGGGTTTATATGGTTCCGCCCATGCTTGAAGCCGCTCCGGGAACAAGATGGACAGGTCTGGCTCGAGACTTGGTTGATTTGTCTGATTGGATTCAAAAAAATTGGCTCTTTGCATTCAGTATATTGCCGATTATCATGATTATTATATATTCAACTATCGGAATTTGGACTGGCAGTATCCGTGCAATGATTGATAACATTCCTCCTTATTCCTTATATAAAGTTTTTGTGGGTATTAGTTGGTTGCTGGCTCTTTCTGCTTTGGTTAAAGGTGGTACCCCCGTATCTGCAGCCATGCGTGCTTTGAGACGAGATTCTAGCCGCTATTTGAAAGAAAGAATTGATAAAACTCTTGTCTTTATCAATAACGGTGATAACTTGGGTACCGCTTTGAAAAAGACCAAGCTCAACTTTCCTGACAGAGAAATTATTGCTGATTTGAAAATTTATTCTGAATTGGATAATTTTGAAGAAGCTTTGGAATCTTTGGCTAATGAATGGTTGGAAGAATCTGTTTATTTAATTGAACAAAAAGCAGCTTTGTTGAATATGGCAGCTATTTTGACGGTTGCAGGTGTGATTGCTTGGGCTGTTATGGGTACATTTGCCATGCAAGACCAAATTACCAACCAAATGGGAATTGGATAAATGTTAAACATTAAAGAACACTTAAAGCAAAAATCTTATAAAAAACTCATATTAATTGCTCTTGGCGGTTTTGTTGTTTTGCTACTCTGTTTTTATTTTCAAACAGATAAATCTGTCATTAAAAGTGAAAACCAGCTCAATAATCTTGTTAACAGGGTGCGAATTTTTTATCGGAACAAACCAAATGCTTGGGGGTTGAATACATATTCAGCTATTCAAAACAACATTGTGCCAGAAGAAATGATTTATGGCAGGCAAATAAAAAACAGCTTGGGTAAAGAAGTCTTGTTGGGAGCAAATGAGTTTGGCAATACAATCATGCCGGGGAACAATAAGATTGCTATTGTATATAAAAATTTGAATAAGAAAGAATGCGAGGCTTTGTCTACGGCAAAATTATCTGAAGATATGAAAATGTCTGTAAATTTGATTAAAATTATTAATTCTGAAACTCATATCTTTTCTTGGGGAGGCAAATATATTTTGCCCATAACTTCTGAAAAAGCTCGCGAAATTTGCCAAAAAGACAATGACGTTTTGTGGGAAATATATCTTTGAATGTACGCAATTATATCTTTCTTTGATAGATATATATCTAAAGTCTAACTTGTTTATTATTTTTTAATAATCTATAGTATATTTTAGAGTGAGATAAAAAATTAATACTCGGATTGGGAGGATTTATGATGAAAAATTTTGATAAAATAGAACAAGCCGGACGTTCTATGGTGGAAATGCTTGGTGTGCTTGCCATTATCGGTGTATTATCCGTTGGTGGTATTTCCGGTTATTCAAAAGCTATGGCCAAATTTAAATTAACCAAAGTTCAAGATCAGCTTTCTATGATGATTATGAATATTCGTACCGCATATGCAACCAGCCCTGGATACCCTGGTTTAAATGTATCTATTGCAGCAGATAATAAATTAGTTTCTCAAGAAATGGTGGTTGGAAGTGGCGCTTCTGCTTCTTTAATGCATGCTTTAGGCGGAAAAACTATGGTCGGAGCTGTTACGGTAAATGGGGTGTCCAACGCTGGCTTCGCCGTTGTTTTAGGCGGTTTGGGTAAAGACGCTTGTGTTAGCTTGGCTTCTTCTGACTGGGGTACTGATGGTATGTTAGGAATGACCGTTGTTAGCACAAATGTAACTACTGCTCCGGATACATTACCTACAGGTACCGGTATTAAAACGCCTAAAGATTTACCAATTTCTTATTCCGCTGCTGTTACTGCTTGTGCGTCAGACTCTTCGAACTCTATTACTTGGTTTTATAACTAATATAAAAAAATATGCGCTAAAAAAGAGAGGCATAACGCCTCTCTTTTTTATTTATAAACTCTCTATTATATAATGGATTAATCTTACCATTTGGTTTGGACTTATTTTTTTAGGCATTGATATAATATTTTGTTGTTTTGAATAAACAATCAAAGGAATATTTTTTAAGTTTAATTCATCAACACCATGGTCTCCAAAAATAATAAAAAGAGAATCAGATGGTGCTTGTTTAATAAAATTTTCTAAACTTCTATCTACATAATTAATAGCATTATAATATTTTTCTTTAATATTTTTTCCTTGAAATAAAGGTTTTGAATTATCTTTAATATTATAATTGCCATGAGAACTGACCGTAATAATATAATTAAATTTTTAGCTGATTTTTTCTGATGAGCTAAAACAAACTCAAATAAATATCTATCTGCTATTCCCCATTCTTCTTTGGGCTTGTTTTCCTCCATATCTTCTAAAAAATAAATATTTTGATAGCCTTGCGATGGTATATGTTTATCTCTAGAAAAGAAGTTTCCTCTATAATTATGAAAAAAGTGCGTTAAATAACCTTTTTTTTGAGCTTTTTCTGCCAAAAGAGAAAAATAAGGATAAATTTGCTCTGCATTAAAAAAATTATATAAAACAGGAGGATTGTTTTCATAATAAGAACCTATATTAACAAACAAATCTGCATTTGAACTTGCGCTATGTGTATTTTGAATAACTTCAGTTACCCCACCTTCTTGACTAATTTTCTTCAAAAAAGGTAATATTTCTTTTCCTTGATATGGGCTATTCATAGGCTCAAAAGCCAAACTTTCTACTTGAATAATATAAATATTGTTTATGCTGTTCAAGTCAAGGGGGATTGTGAATTCTGTTTTTTGCGCTTCCATCATATCATCTATAATTGCCTGCTTATTATTTTTTACGCTTAATTCTGAAAGCCAACAAACAGAATAACCGACCGTTTTACAAAATTCAGCGTAAAAAACTCGACCGCCATAAAGAGAATGATTTGACCAAATTGCCAATATAAAAACAATGAAAGGAAATGTTTTTATAAAAGCTTTTGTCTTTTCTTGCCCCTTTGCTTCTAAAAATTTTGTATATAAAAATATATTTAATCCTAATAAAATGAGTTCTATACAAATTCCAATCTGTATGCTGCTTGTTATAACTTTTCTTGCTGCATCTAATCCTTCAAAAAACTGGTGGTATATTATGGATAATGTCAAAGGAGAATCTAAAAAACTATGATAACTCAATAAAACAACTGAAATTAGAAATTTTAATATCAGACATAAATAAACCAACCACTTGGAATATGATAATATGGCAAGCCAAAAGACAAAACTGAAAAAAAAGCTCACATAACCGCCCATGCACATTTCTTTTGAAAAAGCATATATGTGCAAGAAAAAACTTTGTATAGCCAAGAAAAATATAATCCCTATAAAAATATAATTTTTCTTACAAAAAATTGACATCTCAATTCCTTTATTTAACAGTTTTTTTACCAGACTATACGACAATACAGAAAAGTTGTAAAGTTACTTGAAAGTAGGTGTTCATGGTTAAATTAAATTCCATTCGCTTTTCAGATTTATACATTACGCCGGATAAAACTTTTTTTGTTCCTGATTGCAAAACAGAAAACGGATTGGCTATTATTAAACCTGAAGATATTGATGTTTTTTATGCCCTTTTGGAAGAAACTTGGGATGGTGAAAATCCCAGTTATTCTGTTTTATATGAAAATGTCTTTTATCGTATAGAGCGCTCTGTTACTATTTATGGCGTGCAATTTTGTTGCAGAAAAATGCCTGAGAAAGTGCCGCCGATTGCCGCATTGCGTTTTCCAAGAGAGCTTAATCGACAACTTTTATCCTTGAGTAATGCCAGCGGGTTAATTCTTTGGTCCGGCCCGACAGGTGCCGGTAAAACAACGGCTATTTCTTCTCTTTTGAAAGAATATCTCACTATGGAAGGTGGATTTGCTTATACCATTGAAGATCCTTCTGAAATGCCTTTGGACGGTATTTATCGTTCCATTAAAGGAGGCTTGGGATTGTGCAAACAAACGCAGCCTTTTAATGATGATTGGGGGACTTCTTTGAAATCTGCTTTGCGCTCAAAACCACGCTATATCCTTGTCGGAGAAATCAGAACACCTGAAACCGCCAGCCAAGTCTTGCGCGCCGCTACCTCAGGTCACTTGGTTTTATCTTCCATCCATGCAAATAATATTACAGATGCCATAAATTCTGTGGTCAAATATGCGGCATCTACCTCTATGAGTGAAGAATTGGCTTATGATCTTTTTTCAAGAGGTATGCTTGGTGTTTTGCACCAAACTCTTGTTGGTGTTGAAACAAAAGTCCCTAATGTTGCTTATTTGTTTGCAAACCCTGATACAACTAAAGGCGACCAAGTCCGCGGTATTATTAAAACCGGAAACCTTAATTTGGGTACTTCTATTGAGACGCAAATGACCAGAATGCAAAAAGGATTGCCTCTCTTTCCTGATTTGTCTTAAAACTAAAAAGCTCCGATTTTTATTCGGAGCTTTTTAGTTTTATTATTCTACATCCCAAGGAAAAACTATCCATTCATCGGGCATATCCACAGCATAAATATCTGTATTTAAAGCCCCTCTTTCTTTGGCATATACACTAACAAATTTTGCTTTGGGATAAAACTGACGTAAAATTTTAAATGTTCTGCCTGAATCTGCCAAATCATCAATAATTAAAGTTTGTTCATCAACCTCTCCGAGATTTCCGGATATTTCAATAGCTGAATCTGGTCTTCTTTGTTCTTGATTGTCATAACTTGAAAAATTAATTGCCTCATTATTCCTAATATCAAGTTCATACGCAACTATACCGGCTGGAATTAACCCTCCGCGGCTAACCGCAACAATTTTATTATAACTTCCACTTTCTTTTATCTTTTGGCAAAGCAATTTGGTATGTGCGTGAAAATCTTGCCATGATATATGTATTTTTTTTGTCATTTTTGTTACCCGTGTTTGGCCTTAAGTTCTTTGATATATTCTATAACACGATCATCATCCCATTTTGCCGTACCTCTGATGCGTCCGATTTCTTGACCACTCATATTAACCAACACCGTGTGCGGCGTGGTAAATATGCCCAAATCTTCTGCCAACTTGCCATCCGTATCAAGATATAAATCTAAATTTTGACCGTTAAATTTATCTACAAAATTTCTTTGCTCTTCTTGAGAGGACCATTCATTGCTCGGAGATAACATTATCAGTCGAATCTGCTCATTTTTGACTTTTTTAGCAAAATTGCTTAAATTATCAAGCTCTTTGATACATGGAACGCAATTTTTTGACCAAAAAACAATTAAAAGAAACTCTCCGTCAAAATCATCTATTTTTATTTTTTTGCCTTGCTCTGAAATAATCTCCCTATCCGGCATCTCTCTTGGATGTTCATAGATATTAACCGCATCTTTTTTGGCAAATGCGTTCAAACTAAAAAGACAACAAAAAAGCAAAAATAAAATATTTTTTTTCATGTTCTTAATAACTTCTTTTTTTCAATTTGATTAAATAATATTTAGTAATATAACAAATATATAAATAAATAATGAATATGAGGATTTATAATGGTAAAAATTAAAAATCTTGTCTTTTTTGTTGCTGTATTCTGCGTTTTGCTCCAACTTGGTGCTTGTGGCAAAGTTTCTGCTCCCGAGCCTTTTGAAGGAAGCGGTTATCCTCATTCTTATCCGCGCAGATAAAAGGAGAACTTCATGGCCGATAATAGTGCAAATCTTCTTGATGAAATGATTCCTTATGTGGAATTTGCCGATAATGCAAATGAACGCACACCTTGTGTTTTGGTCTTAGATTGTTCCGGTTCTATGCGCGGAGAACCTATCAAACAACTCAACGCCGGATTAAAAGCTCTGGAAAAAGAGCTCAAAGAAGACATTGACGCCAGTTCTCGTGTGCAGCTCCTTATTATTAAAGCTTTTGGCAAAGATGAGGCTATTGTTTCTTCCGATTGGACAGATGCCATGAATTTTACCGCTCCTGAAATGGAAGCCGGTGGCTTGACCCCTCTTGGAAAAGCTATGGAACTTGCTTTGCAAAAAATTGAAGAACAAAAATGTCTTTATGACAGTTGCGGTATTACCTCTAAACGCCCGTGGATTTTCCTTATTAGTGATGGAGAACCTACGGATTATGATTGGGAAATTGTGGCTGAAAAATGCAGATATGCCCAACAAAATAAAAAAGTGGTTATTCATGCCGTGGGCACACAAGAAGCTAATTTGGAAAAATTGGCTAAATTTTCAATTATGGCGCCCAAAAGACTAACCGGATTGAAATTTACCGAGTTTTTCTTGTGGCTCAGCCGTTCTGTCTCTTGCATTTCTAAAGCAGCTCCCAATATTCCTGATTTGCTTGAAGATACCGGAGATTGGGATGAAGAAGAAAAATAAACAAATCAAAGTTATTTCTGCTTCCGTGCAAGGACCTTTGCACAAAAATAAAAATCTTCCCTGCCAAGATTTTTATAAATATTCCGTGCAAAGCAAAAATTTTGTTGCCGTTGTATCTGATGGTGCCGGCTCTGCAAAATTTGGCAAAATCGGCGCAAAAATTGTTTGTGAAACACTTACTGATTTGTTGAAAAGTTCTCCTTTTTCTCAAATTCAGGACCGAATTATTAAAGCTATTGAGATTGCTCGAGCCAAAGTTTTGCGCCATAGATTTAATAAAACTCATTGCTCTCAGGGGATGAATCTTTTTTCGGCAACTTTGGTGGGGGTGGTTTGTTGTCAAAATAAGGGAATTTTTTTTCATATCGGAGATGGTGCGGCTTTGGCTTTGTTTGATGACTATCATAACTTTGTGGCTTCTCCGCCCTCTAACGGAAATTTTTCTTGTGAAACATTTTTTTATACTCAAGACAACTGGAAAGAAAATTTGCGTTTTACGGCTTTTCAAAATGCACAGGCCGTATTTTTAATGAGCGATGGCTTAACAAACTTTTCTTTTTCTCATAATTTTACACAAATTGAAAAAAATTTTATTATTCCGATTCATAATTTTTTAAGAGATGAAAAGTCTAAAATAAAAGCTCAGCGCGCACTTGCAAACACTCTTAATAATATGCAAGCTCAGCGTTTGAACTCTGATGACAAAACTCTTCTTTGGGCGGGTTTGTAAATGGAACAATTTGATAACGCTGAAAATTTGGAATTTAATGCTATTTATGCCGATGGACATTTTGAAAAAATTAAAATCGGCAAACAAATTAATAAAGGCGGTGCTGCCGGAAAAATTTATTTGAATGCAGATAACCCAAATCAGGTGGCCAAAATTTTTCATTCTAAAAACAAAAGTAATACTAACCGCCAAAAATTAGAAGCCATGCTCTTAAACAGTCCTCACTTTCCAGATGCGGTTATTGACGGTATTAATTATGTGCAGATTGCGTGGCCTGAAGCTTTATTGGAAGATGAAAAGGGGTTTTGTGTCGGCTATTTAATGCCTCTGATTAATATGAAAGATTCTGTTTCTCTTGACCATTTAATGCAAAAAGCCATTCGCAAAAAACTTCAACTTCCAGAAAATTATGCTTATCGAATTTTTGCGGCTTATAACCTTGCTTGCATGGTTGCCGCGTTGCATAAGTGTGAACATTATATTGTTGATTTGAAACCATCTAATGTCTTTGTTTATAAAAACAATATGATGGTGGCTATGGTGGATTGCGACGGATTTTCAATTAAAGGTGAGTTTGGTCGATATCCGGCTGAATTTGTCAGTGAAGAATATATTTACCCTGAGGGAATGAACCAAAATTGCGAAGATATGGGTGAAGAACAAGACAAATTTGCTTTGGCCGTAATTGTTTTTAAACTCCTTAATAGCGGCATTCATCCTTTTTCGGGTGTACCCAGAAAAAATAATACGGATATGCTCACTATTCAAAACAGAATCGAAGAATTTCATTATGCATATGGATTGTGGCCAGATGCGTATCAAATGCCGCACCCTTATTCTATTCATGAATATTTTGATAAAGCAACTTTAGAGATGTTTGAACGCGCTTTCACTAAAAGCGGAAACCGCCCCACCGCCAAAGAATGGCAAGAGCATTTATGGAAATTGATGCATAATCTTAAAGTTTGTAAAAAAAACAAAAACCATGCTTATTTTACTTCAAAAGGGTGTGGTTTGTGCATGGTGGAAGAAAAATTTTCAAACAAACTTTCTAATATCAAAAAACAAAAAGAAACTCCTGAGCTCATCCGCGGTATGCAAAAAGAAGACTTAACTTTGGAAAAAAACCAAAGAAATAAAGCTTTGCAAATTGCCTTAGATAAAAAATTGCAAATCATCTCTGCTGTTGCTTTGGCTGCTTATATGCTCTTTTTTACTTTTTTATACAAAATTCTGGCCTGCATTGATGACAAAATTTTATCCTTAGGTCTTGGAATCCAAGCTATATTGGTTACATTAATAATGATTTTTATTAATTGGGGAATAAAAAAATATGCACATCTTCTACCTGTGTTAAAGAATCGCTCTTTAACACAAATGTTACAGGTTTATGCGCTGATTTGTATTATTATTTCTCTTGTCTCAATTAATGATATTCCCAGAAATTTATTGGATTTGGCATTAATTGAACAATAAAACCTGAAAAATAGCGGAGAAATGTGATTTTTTTCTCTACATTAAAAATTTTTTATGTTATGGTGGCTCAAATTGATTTTATAAGAAATAAAGGATACGATTTTGAAACAACTAAAACCAATTATGATTTCCGGCAAAGAAGTTTATCCTCTCTTTGAGGGCGGAAAAGGAATTAATGCTTCTGACGGTAGAAGCTGCGGTGCTTGGGCTCATGAAAATTGTGTGGGCACTTTTTCAGGCGTTAGTCCTGATTATTATGACGAAAATGGTCATGTAATCCTTGAAAAATATCTTAAAAAAGACAGAAAAGAACGTCATCAAGAAATGATTGAACAATCTATTAAAGGTGGTATTGCTCAAGCACAAATTGCTCATGAAATTGCAGGAGGTAACGGTCGTATTCATATGAATATGTTATGGGAGCTTGGCGGATCTGAGCAAATCTTGAATGGCGTTTTGGAAAAAGCCAAAGGTTTAATCCACGGTATTACTTGTGGTGCCGGTTTGCCTTATAAATTGGGTGAAATTGCATCTCATTTCGGCGTTTACTATTATCCTATCGTCTCTTCTGCGCGCGCATTCCAAGTTTTGTGGAAAAGAGCTTATGCTAACTTTAAAGACTTTTTGGGCGGCGTTGTTTATGAAGACCCTTGGTTGGCCGGTGGTCACAACGGTCTTTCTAACGCAGAAGATCCTAATCAACCGCAATCTCCATATCAAAGATTGGTCGATTTGCGCGCCACATTAAACAAACTCGGCTTAAATGATTTGCCGATTATTATGGCCGGCGGTGTCTGGGCTTTGGATGATTGGGATGATTATATTGATAATCCCGAAATTGGCAAAATTGCATTCCAATTCGGTACTCGCCCGATGATTACACAAGAAAGCCCTGTATGTGACGCTTGGAAAAATTTGATGCTCACATTGAAAAAAGGCGATGTGATTTTACAAAAATTTAGTCCGACAGGCTTCTTTTCTTCTGCAATTAAAAATACTTTTCTTGAAAAATTGATTGCGCGTAAAAACGGCGAAATTGCTTTTTCTGAAGAACAAAATGAAGAATTTTCTCATCCTTTGAAGATTAGTGCGGCAAAAACTTATTACATTAAGCCCGAAGATGTTGAAAAAGCACAAAAGCAACAAAATGCCGGCTTTACGGAAATAAAAGAAACTCCGGATAACACCGTGGTATTTTTGACCCCTGAAGAGTGGAAACAAATGAAACTTGATAGAGCTAACTGTGTGGGTTGCTTGTCTCAATGCCAATTTTCTACTTGGTCTCAGGCAAACGGTACAACGGGACGTATTCCTGATCCGCGTTCTTATTGCATTCATAAAACATTATACGATATCAGCCATGGCGGCAGTATCAAAGACAACCTTTTATTTGCCGGGCATCAAGTTTATCGTTTTGCAACAGATCCGTTGTATAGAAACGGCATCCCTTCTGTGAAAGAATTGTTGGATAAAATTAAGTTGGGACAATAATTCAATAAAAAAGCTCTAAGTTTTATCTTAGAGCTTTTTTATTCTATAACTTTTCTTCATACATATACCCTGCTTCATCTTTGCTGATATGAACAATATCACAATTATTCACTCTTGGATTTTCAACGCCTAAAGCAGACATTATAGAGGTTATAACTCCGGCATGGCTGACGATGCCAATATTCCACTCCTGATAACCTTTTTGACATTGATATTCAAAAATTTTATCAAGTTTTGTAAAGACTCTTTGCAAAACATCCCAAACGCTTTCTCCTTCAGGAAAATGGTTATCATACTGTTTAGAATCCGGATTATAAAACAAATCAACAATCTTAGGATATTGTTGTTTCAAAACATCTAGCTTTTGCCCTTCTGCAACACCATAATTGATTTCAGCAAAAGCTGCAGAAACCTTTATGGGAAGATCACATCTAAAAGATATGATAGCGGCTGTTTTTTGCGCTCTGTTAAGGTGGCTTGTATAAAGAACTTCAAGCCTTAAAGCTTCTAACTTTTCCGCGGCCTGTTTGGCTTGCAATTTTCCATTTTGGGTTAAATCACTGTCTATATGTTGACCTTGCCATACACCACATAAATTATTTGCGGTTTCTCCGTGCCGAATAAAATAAAAATTTGTTTTCATAATGATATACGTTTTATTAATAATTTATTGTTTGTTTCTTAATTAACACATTTTATATGGATTGCAACATAAATTATTCTATAATCTCATCTGAAAAAACACCAAAAATATTATTCTTTGCCACCCAGCCCTCAATATTATTAAACTTAATTAAACAAAACTGACTATCTTTTGGGCATTTTATAATTTCACCTACAACCTCATCTTCTACTTTTGCAATAATTTTTGATTGATAATTGGGTTTATCATAAATATTATTTTGCCCAGGAGTGATAATTTTTGCGGTTCTTTTGCCGGATAACATGGATTTATGCATCCAACTCTCTGTACCTTGCCAATCTTTAATTTTTCTCCATAATTCAAACTCTGCCGTAATTTGAACCGGTGCATTTTTTTGCATATATACCCATTCTATTGGATATCTTACCCCCGGACCTGAACGTGCATTAATATGATTTGAACGCAAAGATACATAACGCGGCAATGTCAGACCTCTCTCTCCTTCATCTGGAAGAGCTTGCGCAAATGCACCTGATGTCAATGTCATTAAACATACTGCAACGCTCAGAAAAATTTTCATTTTTACATCCTTTTAATTTTTATTATGTTATTTTGTTTTATTATGATTAAATATAATGAATAAAACGTAAAAAAACTAAAAAGAAGGGAAGAAAAATATGAATGTTATTGATATTGCGCAAAATTTGATGCGTTTTCGTACAGAAACCGGAAATACCACTGAAATTGAAAAATGCTTAAATTATGCAAAATCACTTTTTGATGGCTTAGATGTTAAAGGTGGAATCTATCATTTTGACAATGCCTCTCCGGTGCTATTTTTGAGCAATGTTGAAACTGATAATTATGATGTGGTTTGCTTGGGACACTTAGATGTTGTGCCGGCAACAGATGATATGTTTTCTCCTTATATCAAAGACGGTAAACTTTATGGTCGTGGCTCTTTGGATATGAAGTCTTTTGCAGCTGTTGCACTTAATTCTTTGGAACATGTTTTGAAAAACAAACTTCCACTCAAATTTGCAGTTATTCTTTCTACCGATGAAGAAAAAGGCTCAAAAAGCACACATGCCTTTATGGATGCTCATCCGAATCTGAGAGCTAAAATTGTGCTTGATAACGATGTGGGCGGTGACATTAACAAAATTGTTTCCAAATGCAAAAATCCGGTTTTTGTTAAGATTATGGCAGAAGGACTTGCTGCTCACGGTTCTACACCTTGGGATGGAATCGATGCTAATGAGATTTTGATGCAAACCTTATATAATATTCGCCAAATTTATCCTTATTATTCTAAAGGCGGTGTTGACCCTCAAGATAAATGGATTGATACCGTGCATGTTGCTATTATGAATGGTGGTGAAGTCAGTAATGTGATTGCGCGTCATGCCGAAGCCGTTTTGGACTTTCGTCTGACCGAAAATTCTACCGTCGAAAACCTAAAACGCAATTTGGATAAATGCATGGTACAAGGTGCTACATATAAAATTTCTTCCGAAAGCACACCGGTTGTGATGGATGAAAATAACCCCTTTATTTTGGATTATAAACATTTTGCTGAACAAGCTCTCGGACATTCCTTAGAATTTGAGCATATCGGCGGGGCCACAGATTCAAGAGCCTTTGCTGTTCGCGGCTCCATTGTTATTATGCATTCAGGTACCGGTGAAGGGATGCATGCCGAAGGTGAATATGTGGAGGTGGATAGCGTCGAAAAAATTGCCGACACACAAATCAAATTCTTAGATAAACTCGCTCAAGATTTGAAATAACTAAATAGCTAGAAAATTCTTTTAAGAAAAGTAAAAAACATAAATAAATGGCACCGACAATGTACGGTGTCATTTATTTATGTTTAAAAATTCTACTCTTGTAAGAGAAGATAAGTCTGCATTATGTTAATATTATAGTGCATGGGTAAATGTATTTAAGACTTTTAATCTTATACCCCAAAAAGGCTTGCTTCATTAACCAAAATTTAGTATAATAAGAGCTAGGTTATATAGGAGAATATAACGAAAAGGAAGTAAAACGATGTGTCAAGGACCAAGACATAGT
>CASFJL010000012.1 GCA_949295005.1 uncultured Pseudomonadota bacterium
CCTTTCCTGTTTAGATTTAGTATAAAAATTTCTCCCGAAAATTGCTATCACAATCTTCGGGAGCTTTTTTTTACTGTCCAACTTTCGGGGGACAGATCAAAGTACGGAGTTTTTTTTTGTTTAGAGGCGTTAAAAATTGCTTGTAAGTCTTGGGAAATTTGTATAGCATAAGAACATTATAGAAACAAAAGGCTTATTGAATATGATTGCAAAATTGCGTGGGGTGGTTGATACCATCGGAGAAGATTATTTTATTATTGATGTGAACGGCGTGGGATATTTGGTTTATGCTTCGGCTAAAACCTTGGCTCGTTTGCACGTGGGTGAGGGGGCTTCCGTTTTGACGGAAACCGTTGTCAGAGAAGATAGTATCACATTGTTTGGCTTTGCCTCAGCCTTGGAAAAAGAATGGTTTATCACTTTAACCAAAGTGCAAGGTGTGGGCGCTAAAGTTTGCTTGAGTATTCTTTCTGCCTTAACACCGTTGCAACTGGCTCAAGCTGTTTCCGCGCAAGATAAAGCCTCGTTTACGCGAGCTAACGGTGTTGGTCCGAAATTGGCCGCGCGTATTGTGACTGAACTTAAAGACAAAATTGTTACTATTCCGGTAACGGCCACGGCTTCAACTTCTGAGATTGAAAAGGAGCTTAATATGGATGCAGATCAAGAAGTTAATTCTTATGAAGATAGCTTGATTGCGATGGAAAGCAATACGGCTGATAGTGAAGATGCAATTTCAGCGCTGGTTAATTTGGGCTATCAACGTATGGAAGCTTATCGCGTGGTTAATAAAGTTCAAAGTGAAAATCCAAATGCGGATGTTTCCGAACTTATTCGTTTGTCCTTAAAAGAATTTGCCAAGAAAGATTAATAATCGATGATGAATGCCGAAAGATTGGTTTCACCTCATGAAACCGAAGATGAAAAAGAAAACGGAATGCCCATAAATTTGCGTCCGCAGAGTTTGGATGATTTTGTCGGACAACGTCAAGTCTGCGAAAATTTGAAGGTTTTTATTCAAGCCGCCAAGCAACGCGGTGATGCCTTGGACCATGTGTTGCTCTTTGGTCCTCCGGGACTTGGTAAAACCACTTTGGCTTCCATTGTTGCTAAAGAACTTGGTGTTAATTTCCGTGCTACTTCGGCACCGATGATTTCAAAATCCGGTGATTTGGCAGCAATTTTGACCAACCTCGAAAAAAACGATGTTTTATTTATTGATGAAATTCACCGTCTTAATCCGGCAATAGAAGAAGTGCTTTATTCAGCGATGGAAGATTTTCAGCTCGATTTGATTATCGGAGAAGGTCCTTCAGCACGCTCGGTGCGCATTGATTTGCAGCCGTTTACGTTGGTTGGAGCAACAACGCGTTCGGGTTTATTGTCCACTCCGTTGCGCGAGCGTTTCGGTATTCCGTTGCGTCTTGATTTCTATACACCGGAAGAACTTAAACAAATTGTTATCAGAGGGGCTAATCTCTTAGGTATGCCGATTTCCGAATCGGGGGCGATTGAAATTGCTAAACGCTCAAGAGGAACACCTCGTGTTGCCGGCCGCTTGCTTCGTCGTGTGCGTGACTTTGGTGCCGTTTGTAATGCGGCAAGTGTAGATAACAAAATTGCCGATAATGCTTTGCGTCGCTTGGATGTTGATAACTATGGTTTGGATGCTTTTGACCGCAGATACTTAAGTTGCATTTTGCAAAATTATGGCGGAGGCCCCGTGGGCGTAGATACCTTGGCGGCCGCTCTTTCAGAAGAACGAGATACCATAGAAGAAGTGATTGAGCCATTTTTGCTCAAACTCGGGTTTTTGCAAAGAACACCGCGCGGACGTGTGATTTCTGATTTGGGTTGCGAATATTTAGGCATGCCACGGGTGAAAAAATATCGTCCGCAAGCAGAGCAATTTGATTTGTTGCAAGCCATAGAAGCTGATAATAATGATTAAGGAGAAAAAATAATGGGTTATGAAGTTTTGGCACCGCAAGGACAATTTCACGGTAAAGTTTTTGCTTTTCCGGCTCGCGTTTATTATGAAGATACCGATGCCGGCGGTGTGGTTTATTACGCCAATTATCTGAAATATGCCGAAAGAGCCAGAACAGAATTTATTCGTGCACTTGGTGTTAATCAACACGAGGATTTGCAAGCAGAAGATAAATGCGGCTTCATGGTTAAAAATTTAAATATTGAATATTTTGCGCCGGCAATTTTAGATGATTTGCTTTCTGTTACATGTGAAGTGATAAATTTGACAGGTGCACGTTTGGAGATGAAACAAGAAATTTATTGTCAGGATAAATTGCTTGTTTCGCTCAGCGTTCAGTTGGCTCATGTCAGCTTTTCTCGCAAACGCCCGATACGCATTCCGGAAGCTTTGGTCAATAAAATTGAGAGTTTGTAATGAGTGAAAACGAGCTTGTTGATGTTATAACCATTGATAGGAAGAAAACAGGCGAAATTTTACCTCGTGGGCAGTTTTTCTCTCAGAAAAAACACTTTTTGAGTGTACATATTTGGATTAAAAACAGTAAAGGTCAGTTTTTGATGCAAAAAAGATTACCGACCAAAAAAGTTGACCCAAATATGTGGTCTATTCAAGGCGGGGTGGTTGATGCCGGAGAAACTTCTTTAGCGGCGGCTAGACGGGAGACGTTAGAAGAAATCGGCTTGAAAATTGAAAATCCGGTTTTGGTGTATCAGAACCCTGAGCCTGACCCGTGGGGCGGTATGGTTGATGTGTGGCTGGCACATTCCGAAGCCAAAATTGAAGATTTGACTTTGCAGTCCAGTGAAGTTGCCGATGCGCGTTGGTTTGACATGGAAGAATTGAATTCCTATATCAAACAAGGGAAGGTTTCTCCTCATATTCTCTTTGCTTTGCCTTATGTGAAATAGATTAATTTTTTTTTTATATTTTGTTTATATATATTATATAATATTTCGTTGAAAATTAGACAAAAATATTGTATATTATTTATTATAAATAACAATGGAAAGGGAAAAAATATGATTACACATGAACAAGCAGCGAAAATGTTTGAAGAGCCAACTATAGAGGCCGTTCCTACAGATATGAAAAGAATTGTTATTCCAGCATATGGTTTTGCTGGAGCTAAAGATGCAAAACGTCAAGAATGGGGTAATGATGGACCTTTTATGGAAGATGTAAAAGGTTTGGTTTTTGAAAACCCAAAAGATAAAGCTGAACAAGTCTTGAAGCAAAATGATGGTGTTTTGCTTTGTTATGATGCTCCGGGACGTAAAGAAAAAATTGAAACTTATTTAAAAGAAAATCCTAAAACTTTTATGACAGCTAATACATTGCAAAAATTTATTGATTATTTAAAAAATGAAGTTGTTAATGAGGGTGGAAAGGCTGATTTGTGGGATAGTGATGTTAATTTTGCAGCAAGTTTGAAAGATGCTCCTGCAAAAGAAGATATTAAACCTGGAATGGTCTTTTCTGCAGTTAAGAAAAAAGAAGCTTTGCTAGCTGTTTTTGTAAAAGAAGGTATCGAGTTTGAGGGGGCTGAAGGAAAAACTCAGACTGCTGGAAAAGGCGGAGCTTATCTTATTAAAGATGGTGCCGGAATGAGAATGATTCAAAAGGCCGAATTTAATAAAGCTTATTCCATTACTAAAATCCCTAATCAAAACATCAAAGATAATTCGAAAGAAATGTAAAATAAAAGGGGCTGATTATTCAGCCCCTTTTATTTTGATGAAGGTAGTAATATTTTTTATTGAAAAAAGAGAAATAATTAATTGAATTTTTAATATTTTATGCTAATTCTTCTAATCAAGAATTTGCAAATTTAATTTTTTAGCTAAAAAAGGTATATAAATATGGAAACAGAAGCTTTGAACGAAGTGGCAACAAAAGCTGCCGAAATGTCTATGTGGGATTTGGTCTGGGCATCAGACTTAATTACCAAAGTTGTGATGATTGGTTTGATTTTTGCTTCCGTTTGGTGTTGGGCAATCATTATTGAAAAAATTGGTACTATTCGTCAAGTTAAGCAACGCTCTCGTAATTTTGAAGAAAAATTTTGGTCCGGCGGTTCTCTCGATAGATTGTATGATTCAATCGGCAATCGTCCGCAAGACCCCATGTCAGCCATGTTTGTTTCTGCTATGCGTGAGTGGAAACGCACTAATATTTTGAAATCTAAAACAGACAGAGGTTTGCGCGGTGTTTCTTTGCAACAACGCATTGAAAAAGCCATGATGGTGTCTATGGATAAAGAGCTCGATGCTTTAGATACACGTTTGGGCTTTTTGGCATCTACCGGTTCTGTTGCTCCTTTGGTTGGTTTGTTTGGAACCGTTTGGGGTATTATCAACAGTTTTAATGCGATTGCCGCAACACAAAGCAACTCTTTGTCGGCTATGGCTCCGGGTATTGCCGAAGCTTTGTTTACAACCGCTTTTGGCTTGATTGCCGCTATTCCGGCCGTGGTCGCTTATAACAAAATTTCTTCCGATTTGGATAGATATGCCAAACGCTTGGAAAACTTTATGGATGAGTTCTCCAGCATTTTGTCTCGTGAAATTGATGATACGGCTATTAAGGCCGAAATGGCAGGAGAATAGTTGATGCCTTTTATTCAAAAATCTCGCCGAACTCATCGCGAATATCGTCGCAACTCTGATATTAATATCACCAACTTGATGGATGTGATGATGGTGTTATTGGTGGTTTTTATGGTGGCAGCTCCGTTGATGACTTCAGGTATTGCACTTGATTTGCCTAAAGTCGGTGGAAAAGCTATGGAAGGAAAAGATACTTCCATTAACATCAGCGTGGACAAAGAAGGATATTACTATATTGGCAAAACCGAAGTTCCGGCAAATAAAATCGTGGATAAGCTCAAAGCCATTCGTAAAGAAAACAGTGAACTTACCGTGACAATTTCCGGTGATACGGGGGCGGAATATGGTCGAGTTATCGGCTTGATGGCCATCTTAAAAGAAGCCGGATTTGAAAAAGTGGGATTGAAAACGGAACCGAAACCTCATGCAAATCGTTAAAGATGAAAATATGGACAAGGCTGTCAAAAAGTCTTTGTTGCTACATTTAATCGTCTTTCTGATGATGATAGTCGATTTGCCTTTGTTTTGGTCAAATCGTGCGACATTAAATCAAGTGCCGATTATTGTTGACTTGAAAGATGTGAAAATATCTGAAATGACCAACTTGCCGCCGAAAGCTAAGTTTGGCAAAGAAGATAAGGCTGCCTCAAAAGTCAAACGCAAGGTTGAGGAAAAATATACGAAAGATGAAGCACGCCAAGAAGAAGTGAAGTCTAAGGCAAAATCTCAAGAAGAAACCACCGAAACTAAGGAAACTCCAAAGCCGCCAAAACAAGACTTTCTCGTTGCACCGCAACCTAAAAAGCCGAAAGTTCCGGTGAAGAAGGCTGCCTCCAAGCCGGCTCCAAAACCGCAACCGAAAAAGCCGCAACCTAAAAAAGAGGCTCCCAAGCCTAAAGATGAGCCAAAATTGGCTAATCCATTGAAGAGCTTGCTGGCATCTGTTGATGCTTTGGAGAAAGAAACCGGTAATAAGAGCGCAACCGCAACCATTAAAGAAGGAACAGATGTTGCCAATATGGGGATTGAGGGTGGAACCGGCGGTTCTTATTTCAGCGAACTTTCTATTTCTGAAATTGATGCTATTGCCGGCAGATTGCGTGCTTGTTGGAACCTTGACCCAGGTGCAATGGGCATAAAAGACATGATTATTGAGGTGCGTGTCTTCCTCAATAAAGACGGAACGGTACGTGATGCCAAAATTTTGGATATGTCTCGTTATAATTCTGATAAGGCATTCCGTTCGGTAGCAGAAAGTGCAAGACGTGCGGTTTATGTTTGCCAGCCATATTCTATTTTTGCTAATCGCTATGCCGATAAGTATGATGTGTGGAAGACAATGCTCCTGCGCTTTAATCCGCTTGATGCCTCTATTCAATAGCTCAAAAATCCCTTCTGAGTGGCAGCTATTGGGGATTTTTTTGTGGCTTGCTTAAAACCCCAAAATGTGCTTTAATAGAGGCTATCTTTTTAGGAAAGGAACTCTTATGACGGTCTTAAAGCTTATCGGTAAATATCTTGGCAAAGTGAAGTTTTATTTTGTTTTGTCTTTTCTTCTTTATATTGTGAGTTTTTCTTCCGCGCGCATCAATTCTTATTTTAGTGCGCAACTCGTCGGTTTGGTGGCAGAGTTTGATGCCGATAATATGCCGATTGTCAAAGGTATTTGGCTTTTGGCTGCGTTTGGCATTACCACGATGATGGGAAGCTTGTTTCTTTGCTTGGCACATTTTTCTGATGCCAAATTTGAACCCAAGTTTTTGGCCTCCATGCATAAAGATATGTTTATGCAAGTGCACCAACATTCTTTGCGCTTTTTTAATGAAGAAAAAAGCGGAAATATTGAAAAAATGGTCTCCTCAATTGCATCAGGGATTTATAGTTTAAAAAGTGTTGCTCTTGCCTTAGTGATGAATTTGTGTACAGTTTGTGTAACCATTTTGATTATTGCTTTTATGAATTTTTATTTGTCTCTTTTCTTTCTTGCCGTTACGCTGTTCTTTGCTTGGCTGACAACAAAAATCAGAAAAACCATTTTTAGTAATATGCAAAATGTAACGGAATCTGAGGCAGAGCTTGGCGGTGTGTACATGGATGCGGTGATGAATGCCGCGACCGTTAAGGCTTTTGCCAATGAAAAATATGAACGCCTTTATTTTTTTCAGCGTTTAAAAAAATGGTTGCGTTTAGACCGAGATGAAAAATGCACCAGAGCAAAGCTTACTTATCGCAACAATTTTGTTTATGATGCGATGTCCTTAACCTTTTATGTGGCCACATTTTTTGCTTGGAAATATGGCACGCTCTCGGTCGCCGATATTGTTTTTATTTTAACCTCGGTTCAAGTTTTGATAATGTCAACCAAAATGCTGAGTTATAATGTTAGCGGTATCTTTCGTGACTATGGACAAGTCAAAAGCGGGGTGGAGTTTATCTATGCACCGCATGAGGTTGTTGATGCTCCGAATGCTAAGAATTTGAAATTGCGCAAAGCGGAAATAAAATTTGAAAATGTTGATTTCGCTTATCCTGATAAGTCTTTGTTATTTAATGGTTTTAATTTGTCTGTTGCTAATGGGCAAAAAATCGGTTTGGTCGGAAAATCGGGTTCGGGTAAGTCTACGCTCGTCAAACTTTTGGCGCGATATTATGATTTGCAAAAGGGTAAAATCACCATCAATGGCAAAGATATTGCTAAAGTGACGCAAATGAGCCTGCGCAAAAATATTGCTTTTATTCCGCAAGACCCATTGCTTTTTAATCGTACATTGATGGAAAATATTCGTTACGGTAATGTGAATGCAACGGATGAAGAAGTGATGAAAGCTGCTAAAGAAGCATATTGCGATGTCTTTATTAAAGACTTGCCTGACGGCTACCAGTCAAAAGTAGGTGACAAGGGCGTGTTGCTCTCCGGCGGTGAACGCCAACGTATTGCCATTGCCCGCGCGATATTGAGTAAAGCACCGATTTTGGTTTTGGATGAAGCGACCTCAGCTCTGGATAGCGAGAGCGAAGTGTATATTCAAAAGTCATTAGCCAAATTGATGAAGGGCAAAACCGTGATTGCTATTGCGCATCGCTTGTCTACGCTTAAAAATATGGACGAGATTGTGGTTTTGCAAAAAGGAAAAATCGTGGAGCAGGGTAGCCAAGCCGAGCTTCTCAAGAAAAAAGGTGTGTTCCATCATCTTTATCAATTGCAATCCGAAGGATTTTTGCAGTTTGGAGAATAACAAAAAAGCGGACTTCTTTTGAAGCCCGCTTTTGTTGTATGTTATTTAATTTTTTCCAGTCTACCGGTTGCGGTGAGTTTGAAACCACGTTGGGCAAGAGCAAGTTGTCCGGCCTCGTCATAAGTGTAAAAATAAACAAGTTCTCGTTCATTGATGCTATTGGCATCGATAGCGGCTTCCGGTATGCCCCAAATGACGGAAATCGGCCAGGTTAGCAGATTGAGAAAACCATAGAGATATTGCTCGCTGTCTCCGGCATTGCCAGCGGCAAGATAAAAGTTGCCGACACCGGGGAGTAGGTTTAGTGCACCGGCGGCTCCGGCTTTTGCCGGTTTTTTCCAGTTGCCGACAGGTTTGTCGATTGTAATTCCCTCTGCTTCTAAATTGCGGATGGTTATTCTTTCTTGATGAGAAAGAGAGGTGCAGCCGGAAAGCAAGATTGCCGCGGCGGTGCTTAAACTTAAAAGTTTGTTCATACGTCTAACGTCCTTTGCTAAAAGTTTGATTTAAAAAGCAAAACCGCCAAGAGAAAACTCGAGGCGGGCGGATGTTAGAAAACCGTATAAACGCAGACGGCCCAGCTTTATTCAGCACGTAGCCTTATTCAGCCGACATCCGCCCACAAATGGACGGAGATCGGCATATTTATTTTTAGTCGTAATGCGACGACTGCGTTTATTTAGGGTTTTCTAGGCCCGTAGCAAAACTCTTTTCTAGGGAGCTTTGCTTCCTTAAAACTAATGGTAATATAAAAATAAATCAAGATATTTTTGTATCAAATCACATTTTGTTTGCGATTTAGCATTGCGGCCATGGTTAAAGATGTGGTGATAGCGGCATCATTATCTTGTCTGCGGTTAAATACGTCTTTGCCTCTTTTTCCGCTGGCGGCATTTTCTAAAACAGTTTTGAACTGTTGAGAACCAAAATTATAACCAAAATGCGAGCCCGTAATATGCCCAATATTGTGACCATATTCAGGGTCTGTAATATCAATGAGCTTTTCTTTGTTATTAACTAATGTGAATTTTTCTTCATTTCTCAGAGCAACAACAAAGTTTCTTTGATCAGGCATTATGGAAACTTTTGCCGGAAGGGTGCTTCCTTCTTGATATTTGCATGTTTCATAAAGCTCAGGGCTGTTCATTTTGCTAAAAGGTTCTTTTTTGCCGGTGTCATTTGCCTCATTGGAGAAAAAATGCACCCCTGAATAGTTTAAATTTTTGCTCAATGGCAAAAAGCCATAGCTGATTAAGAATAAATTGTGAAGAGCTTCTTTAGTTTCAGCTTCAGAGTAAACTTGAGAAGAAATTTGTTCCAAGGCAGTGCTAATGCGGTGTGCGTCTGCAGTGCCGGCACAATAACTCATAAATGTTAGATTGCTAAAGTTTTGCTTGAGTTGCTCTTTATTATATTTTTTTGCTTGCAATACTTTGCCTTCATTATCAACCTCTATTTGAGAAGAAATGAAAGGTAGAAAAGCTTGTTTGACTAAGCTTAAGTCTTGTTCTTCAACGTATGTTTCCGGATGCAAAATGGTGCGGATGGTGGAGCTGATTTTGGCACAACGAGATTTTTGAATTGGAAAATAGGCAACATATACATCAACATCTTGTCCAAAAACTTGCTTGTTATCCAATGAATGATACATATTTTTATAAAGCCATTTTTTTAATTCCGCTTCATTATTTTTGATGCGAAAAGGCATAAATAAAACCAGATTTTTGCGCTTTGGGTTAAGCAGAGTGTGTTGATTGTCTGAGCGGAGATTTTCAATGCCATCAGATAAATCTAATTTGCAAAAAAGATATCCGGCATTGTCATCAAAATTATGATTATCTCCTTTAATTTGTCCGTTGCAAGATACAACATAATGGCTTGAGGCATCAAACAAGCGCAACATATCTTGGTCACAGGTGAATTTGCTGTCGATATTATGCAAAACTTTTTGAGCATCTCTCATATAACCACGCAGAAATAAGGCGTATTGTCTCAGGCTTTTTTCATCTATGGCATATCTTTGCGAATCAATCGGTGGAATGTTAGAAGTTATAAAAAAACAATTTAGCTCTGATAAAAATTTTTTAACACGCTCTGGTGTTTGTTCATTGTTACTATGGTTGAGAAAAATGCTTTTGTGTAAGACATCTTCTTGCATAGCATTATAAAATATTTTGGCAAATGGGTTATTGTTCATGGTCTTGTATTCTTTTTTTGTTATGTTAATATTCCTATATTCAAGTCTTATATAATTTAGGAGAGTTTGTCTTGTCACATTATGTTCATAAGTGTTACAACAAAGGTAAAACACCTCATAAATTGGTCTTCTTTATTCATGGATATAACGGTTCTGCCGCAGATATTGATTATGCCGCGCAGATGCTTTTGGCAAAATTAGATAACGTATGCCTTGTTTTGCCCGAAGCCACAGATGTTTGTGAAAAAAATCCGGAAAAGAAACAATGGTTCAGTTTGCGTCAGTTCGACTCTCAAGATTTGCGCCGAAATCCTCAAACGTCGGTTGAACAGGTTGTAGATATTTATAATCACGTCGGCGAAGATATGCTCAAAGTTGCCAGAAATTTGAACCAAATGTTAGATGAAGCACAACAAGAATATCAAATCGGTGATGACAACACATATATCATGGGCTTTTCTCAAGGGGCAATGCTTGCTATTTTTACTTCCTTAATCAGAAAAAATCCAGTTAAAGCTTGTTTTGCTCTTTCCGGTATTGTTGCCGGAAAAGACGAGTTGGCAAAACATATATTGTCTCATCCAAAAGTATTTATGTTTCATGGAAAAGAGGATTTATCAGTACAGTATAAAACTTTAGATTTTTCATTAAACTGGTTGGCAGAGCATCATATTCCGGTCACGGATTTTCGTTATGATGGGTTGGCTCATCGCATGATTGATGATGAGATGAAAGTTATTGCTAAGGAAATTTTATCTGACTGACCTTGTTTTTTATAAATAAAAAATTATCTCTTAGTTTAGAGGTAATAAAATGATGGTAATATATGTTCATGATAAAATGCAGCAAGGATATTCCTATGAGCTTACAGAGCCTATGGGAATGAATTTTGCCGCAGATTTTAAGCCCGAACTCACGCCACAACAAATGTTAGAATTAGGTGTGTTTGAAGGGCATTATCTGAATGATTGCCAAAATGAATTTCCGCCAACGTGGTTTGCAAATGCGCGTTTGTCTTTGGATAAACCGGATGAAAAAATTAATTGCTTTCATATAAAGTCACGTCAGCCTTTGCAAGAATGGCAACGAAAAGGGTGGATTATTGGTCCTGATGTGCGCGGGTGGTTTCAGTGGTATTGTCGCTATTATATGGGAAGACGTCTGCCCGAAATAGATGCCCTGCAAATTAAACGATGGAAAGCCTTTAAACGCCACAAAGCACAAGTTGAACAAAATTGTCTTGTCGGAGATTTAGATTGTCGTCCACGTCAGCGTCAAGCTTTGTTGCAGTGGGCTTATAATCCATTTATTTAGGAGAGAAAAGTGAATTGGGAGAACAGACATAAAATTATTTTCTTGATTGTTTTAATTTTGGTTGCATTGGCTTTGGTTTTACTTAACTAGTCGTAAAAGATGAAAATTTGGCATTGGATAGTAATTTTGGGGCGATTTTTGCGATTTTAATTACATTTTTATATTAATTTCTAAAAAAATGTAAAATTTTTGCTTGACAGTAGTGTTAAAAAAGAGTAAATAGGGGTTGTTCGCGATGAGCAATAACTTATCGCGGGGTGGAGCAGCCCGGTAGCTCGTCAGGCTCATAACCTGAAGGTCGGAGGTTCAAATCCTCCCCCCGCAACCAAAAAGAAAAAAGCCAGCCTTTGAGGCTGGTTTTTTTGTTTTTGTATGGCGCGGCTGATTTCTTTTGTCTTATTTTACCAAGTGGATGTGTTGGGAGATGTGATTGCCAAACAGCGTGTGATAAAGATTGAAATAATCTTTATATTCCAGTTGGCAATTATCAGCTAAAATTTCCATTTCAGTTCCCATCAAATCAACCATAAAGGGTACATTTTGCATACCATTTTTAAGGTAAAAACTCTTTCTTTTTTGTCTTTGAATTTTATTGTCAGCATCAATATCAACGCGTTCTATTTCTAAGAAAAAACGCTTATCCTTATAGCGTTGTTTTATATTTTGAAAAGCTTTTGAGCCTATGCCAGAGCTACGTTGATGTGATGAAATGGCAAAGTAATCTAACAAAACCATGTCTTTATGTTTTGCTGTAATTGCTAAGCCTAAAAAATCATTATGCTCATTTTCTATGGCCAAAATTTCACTTTGTCCTTTATCTCTTGTTTGCAAGAGAAGAGAGAAGGGCTTTCTTTCTTCTTTGGGAAAAGCCTCAATATATAAGCTTTGGATTTTATCTAAAAGATTTTTATCAAATGCTTCTGTTAGTTTCATATTCTCTCCTTATTTTATTTTAGTTTTTCATAAACAAGTTTGGATACTTGGGCGATGAGATTGGCGTTTTGATCATTACTCATCTTAGAGTTTTTAATCAATACCACGATGTAATAAATTTCTCCATTAGGAAGAACGATAAATCCGGCATCATTATCGCCGATTTTTACACCATTATCATCTCTGTCTGATGAGCCTGTTTTGTGTCCGATAACAATTTCATTCGGTAGTCCGGCTTTGAGCTTATTGTTGCCTGTTTGAGTTTGTTGCATTATCTTTTTGAAAATATCCGTTTGCTTTGAAGAAAGAATTTTTCCATCATTAACGGCTTTCAAAAATAAGGCAATATCTTGAGGTCGGGCAACATTTAATTTTTGGTTTTGAATATCTTCGCTCATTTGTTTTTCAGTGGCTTTGATTACAATTTGCGGAAAGCTAGCTGATGAAATAAATTGATTGAGATTATCCATGCCGCCTAAATAAGATATAAGAACATCTGTGGCGATATTATCACTTTGTGCAAGCATGTATGTAAGCAGTTCTTCTATGGTGCTTTGGTAAGGATATTTTTTTATTTTGTCTCTTAGGGGACTATAAGTTTGATAAATCATATCTTGAGAGATGATGATAGGGCTATTTAATGATACATTTTCTTTTTCTATCTTGTCTAAAACTGCAGCAGCAACAAAGATTTTGAACACACTCATCATGGGATAAGTCTCAGTATTGTTTAGAAAAAAGTTTTTATTTCCTTTGATAACAGCCACACCGACATTACAATTTTTGTTTAACAATAAACTTTGTAATTTATATTGCAGGCTGTTTGTATATGAATAAACAGTGAAACCAAAGGTTGCGCATAAGATAAAAACAAAAATCTTTATTTTCATATCATTTCCTTAATTTTAATCAAACCAAATTATAAGGTCAAATTTAGAAGCTTTCAATTAAAAAGCTCTTAATACTTGATTTTATTAATTAAATTTTCTATAAATATTTTGTTCTATTTATTATGAAAGAGAAATAAATGCATAAGATGAGCGTAAAAGAAAAATATTATGGCCTTCTTAAATCGGGTATAAAAACTATTGAATTAAGGCTTTTAGATGATAAAAGACAAAAGATAAAAATTGGAGATGTGATTGAGTTTTCCAATGCATCAAATACAAATGAAATTTTTTTTGCCCAAGTGATTGACTTATATAAAGCTCCTGATTTTGAAACACTGTGTTTAAAAATAGCTGTTCAACAAGTTGGATTTTTATCACAAGATGAATTATTAAAATCATTAGAAGAATTTTATTCTATTCAACAGCAAAAAAAGTTTGGGGTTGTTGGAATAGAAGTCAAAATTTTATAATTTTAGCCTAATTTCAGATTTTTTATTGGTGAAAATATTAAAAAAGACAAGAACTTTTGTTTTAAGCTCTTGTCTTTTTGTTTCATTATTAAATTTGATGTTCGGCTTGAGAGATTTTTTCTCTTTCTTGTTTATAGGCTTTTACAATCATTTCTCTGGCTTGAAGGGCTTGCTGCTTGGTTAGAGCAGGGACACCTAAAAGCGGGTATGAAATATTCAAATTTTGATACTTTGGAATGGCCATATCATGGTATGGCAAAACATCTAAAGCCGCAATGTTATGTAATTTGGCTAAAAATTCGCCCAGACGAGTTAAATATTTTTCCTTAAAAGTAATCCCCGGGACAACCACATGTCTGACCCACATTGGCTTTTTGATATCAGATAAATATTGAGCAAATTCCAAAATATTTTTATTGGTATGTCTGGTTAGTTTTTTGTGTTCTTCATCATCAATATGTTTAATATCTAATAAAACCAAGCTGGTGTATTTCAAAAGTTCATCAACTTTGGTGGTATCATTTTTATTAAACAGCACGCCTGACGTATCCAGTGCGGTATGAATGCCCTTGGCTTGTGCTTTTTTGAACAATTCGGTTACAAAATCCATTTGCAGCATAGGCTCGCCACCTGTTACGGTGATGCCGCCATGACAAAACTCTTTTACGCCGTCATATTGTTTCAAAACTTCATCGGCACTCATTCTTTGGTTTTCTTTTATATCCCAAGTATCTGGGTTATGGCAATATTGACAACGCATGGGGCAGCCTTGGGTAAAGACAACAAATCTTATCCCCGGTCCGTCAACTGTTCCGCAGCTTTCTATTGAATGTATATTTCCTAAAATTTCTGACATATTTTTCTCCTTGATGTATCAATATCCCATAATAAAAAAAAAGCAAGATATAAAATCTTGCTTTTTCTTAAATTCAATCTGCTGATTAGCCGTTAATAGCAGAGTGGAATGTTCTTGAAATAACATCATCTTGTTGCTCTTTGGTCAACTTAATGAAGTTTACAGCATAACCAGAAACGCGAACCGTCAATTGCGGATATTGTTCCGGGTGAGCTTGAGCATCAAGCAAAGTTTCTCTGTTGAATACGTTTACGTTCAAGTGGTGACCACCTTTTTCAACATAACCGTCCAACAAATTAATCAAGTTTTCTTCTTGTTGAGTAGCCATTTTTTTACCTTTCTTTATCAATAGTTTCTTTAACGTAACCGTGATTTGTGAATAGTGTTACTTAGAGATTATACACTATTCACGCCTCACTGTCACTAATTATTTACAAGTGCCTTCGCAGCATCCGCAATCAAGTTGGATATCCAAATCACCCATAAATACTTCATCTTTACCCAAAGCGTTCGGGATGATGGAGAAGGTGTTTGAAATACCATCTTGAGCATCGTTGAACGGAAGTTTTGCAACGGAAGCCAAAGAAGCTACTGCACCGTGGGTATCTCTACCGTGCATCGGGTTTGCGCCCGGAGCAAGAGGAATACCGGCTTTTCTACCATCAGGAGTGTTACCTGTTTTCTTACCATATACAACATTTGATGTAATGGTCAAAATAGACATGGTCGGAATAGAATTTCTGTATGTGAAGTGTTTTCTAATCATACCCATGAATTTCTTAACGAGGTTAACAGCGATTTGGTCAACGCGGTCATCGTTGTTACCATATTTCGGGAAGTCGCCTTCAACTTCATAATCAACAACAACACCGTTTTCATCTCTGATGGTTTTAACTTTTGCATATTTGATTGCAGACAAAGAGTCAGCAACAACAGACAAACCTGCAATACCGGTTGCGAAATATCTCTTAACGTCTCTGTCGTGCAAAGCCATTTGAGATCTTTCATAGCAATATTTGTCATGCATATAGTGAATGACGTTCAATGTGTTGACATACAAACCTGCCAACCATTCCATCATGTCTTCATAACGAGACATAACTTCGTCATAATCTAAGTATTCAGAAGTAATCGGTCTGTATTTCGGTCCGATTTGTTCTTTAGATTTTTCATCGATACCGCCGTTGATTGCATAAAGCATACATTTTGCCAAGTTTGCACGAGCACCGAAGAATTGCATTTCTTTACCAACAACCATTGAAGATACGCAGCAAGCGATAGCATAGTCATCACCGTGAGTTACGCGCATCATATCATCGTTTTCATATTGGATTGAAGATGTTTTGATAGAAATGTGAGCGCAGTATTCTTTGAATGCGTGCGGCAATCTCTTAGACCACAAAACAGTCAAGTTCGGTTCCGGAGCTGTGCCCAAGTTTTCCAAAGTTCTCAAATATCTGAATGAGTTTTTGGTAACCAATGGACGGCCGTCGATACCAACACCACCGATTGATTCTGTTACCCATGTCGGGTCGCCGGAGAACAATTCGTTGTATTCCGGAGTGCGAGCAAATTTAACCAATCTCAACTTCATAATGAAGTGGTCAATCATTTCTTGAGCTTGTTCTTCAGTGATGAGACCTTTTTTTAAATCTCTTTCAATGTAAATATCCAAGAAAGTAGAAGTTCTACCCAAGCTCATTGCAGCGCCGTTTTGCTCTTTAACAGCTGACAAGTAACCAAAGTATAACCATTGGATGGCTTCTTTTGCTGTTTTAGCCGGTTTAGAAATGTCGAATCCGTAGATATTACCCAATTCAATCATTTCTTTCAAAGCTCTGATTTGTTCTGCAATTTCTTCTCTCAATTGAATGCGTTCAGGTGTCATTTCACCTTCGAGAGATTTGAATTGTTCTTGTTTGTCTTGGATTAATCTGTCGATACCATACAAAGCAACACGACGATAGTCACCGATGATACGACCGCGGCCATAAGCATCCGGAAGACCGGTAATAATACCAGAGTGACGAGCTGCCTTCATTTCAGGAGTGTAAACATCAAACACACCTTGGTTGTGAGTTTTTCTGTATTTTGTGAAGATTTCAGAAATTTCGGGATCAACTTCATAGCCATAAGATTTGCAAGAAGTTTCTGCCATTCTGATACCGCCAAACGGTTGCAAAGAACGTTTGAACGGAGCATCTGTTTGGAAACCAACGATTGTTTCCAAGTTTTTATCCAAATAGCCGGCACCGTGAGATACGATAGAAGACACAACTTTGGTATCCATATCCAAAACGCCGCCTTTTTCGCGTTCTTTTTTGCTTAATTCGCAGCACATATCCCACAATTTTTTTGTAGCTTCGGTTGGACCAGCCAAAAAGCTAGAATCACCTTCATAAGGGGTGTAGTTCTTTTGTATAAAATCTCTTACGTTGATTTCTGATTGCCATTTACCGCCAACGAAACCTTCATAAGCAGATTGTGTTTCTGATGTTACTTCTGACATATTTATCTCCTTTTTTATAACATCTATAAAATCAAAATCTCTTCAAAAAATACAGTGTATTATATAAATTTTTAAATCGCTTAGACTATAGCTATTTTTTTGATAATGTCAAACAAATATCTTCTTTTTTCTTAAAATAAATGCATAAAAAAAGAGGAGTTTATCCTCTTTTTTATCTTTCTAGTTCTTCTTGGCTAAATTCATCATCTCCGTCTTCATTCGGGTCATAGTCTAAACCAAGTTTGGAAAGCATATCATCATTCAAGTCTTCTCTTTGTGCTACAATCCAATCCGGAACATTTGGGGAAGGCGGAAGCTTGGCTAATGTTGTCATGTGTTTATCCAAAAACCAACGTGGCGCATCAGCCATAATCGGTCTGTCAATAAAACCTTGCATCAGAACAACTTGTTTTAAGGTCGGTAAGCTCAATAGCTCGGTTGTACTGATAACCGGTGTACCTTGTAATTGATAACTTACATTCTTTGAAAATGGATTTTGACCTTTCGCCGCTCCAAATCCTCCTTCTGTTCTGGAGAATGATGAGGTTTGTACAGTCTTGTTTCCAATCATCTTGGAAAAACGCTGTGCCGTTACCTCGTTGTTTTGAGATAAAATAACTTTGCAGGCTGTTGTAGAGATAACAGTCTCAAGGTCATCTTTACCATACTTACCTGAAATTTGTCCTAAGTCTTGTCCAATTAACAGGTATGAAACTTTTTGACCACGCCCAACTGCCGGACCTTCAATAATTGCACTCAATTTCGGCATGGTCGGAAACTCGTCAAGCACAAACAATGTTGGAAAAGGTCCCATTTTACCGTCAGACTTGTTAACAAAATTAGGCGGGTTTGCTATCAAATAGTTTGACATTAAGTCAATAAATGTTCCTGAAATCACACTCAAAGCCTTCGCATCAACCTGGTTAACTGATAAGTATACAGAAATTGGTTTCCATTGACCGGTAATCGGGTCTTTCATGCCTCTTAAGTCTTTAAAGTTAATGTCACTAAAGCTGGTTCTGGCTACAACGGCTGAGTTTTTGAAAATACCAATACCGCCAAAACCGGTTGATAATACTGAACCACGCTCTTTATCAGGCATTGAGCTTAATTGGCTTAATTCTACAATGCATCGTTGAGAATATCCAAATTTTCTGGCTTCTGAAACGGCTTCTTCCAGCAAATCTCTCATCGGGTCCGCCATGGCTGCCATTTGGTCTCCTTCTTCCAAACGGCGTTTGATATCTTCAGCCTGTTTAATTTGCGCTTCGGTAATCCATTCCAAAATCATAGCAATACAAGCTTCTCGACCAACCCAACGCTCCGGTAACAAATTCCATGTCCCAATCGGCAGATAATTATCTATGGTTAAATTGCCAGAACGCAAATTGGCAATTGCTCTTGATGCCATTGGATCATGCATCTCCAAATAATATCCTTCCAGAACTTTTTTATCTTCTTCATCTAATTTGCCTTCGCAAATTCGACCGATAAAATAGTCATTGGCACGAGCTTTCTCGCACTTAAACGTAATAAAATGCAAAAATCCGGTTAGGGCTGCACGACCTGTTTTTGACCAGTGTGGGTCTGCGCCACCTTTAGGATCTTCCACCAAAACATTACACATAGAGTCAATATACATATCTCTATCCGGACCAGGAGCGGGAATAGCCGTCGGTGACAATGGATTCCAACTTGGATAGTATATACCTTCTGCCGGATTATCTTCAGCACCCCAGTTAATTACAAAAACCGGTCCGACTTTTGCTCTGGCTCCTGTTGTCTGGTAACATAATTCCGGTTTTGGATCGTTTACTACAATACTCATTCCGGGTGAGTGGAAAATTGTCGGCATAACGACTCCAACTGTTTTACCTGTTCCCGGAGGAGCGCAACATAGCGTTGATAGGGTTTCATTCATTTTTAATAAATGCCCTTTATAGCGACCAACTACCTGACAAAAACCATCAAGTAATCCCATCTTTTTAATATCGCTTAATTCTGCCAAACGTGCAGAACCGTGAATGTTTGATTGAAAACGATATGGATTGGTGCAAATACCAAATGCCAATATCGTCGGCAAACTTATAAATGGCAGTACCGGTAGCCATAAGCTCAATGAAAAACTTCCGTTATAAGCACTAATCTGCTTTATCCAATTCCAATAACGTGAAAATAAATAGTCAGGATGGTTGATAACTGTTACAATAAATCTTCCAACATCATTAATACTTTGTTTGGATATGCCTGTTCCGATTAAATAACCTAACGGCATGGATATAATTGCTAAAATTATGGTGACGCCAATTGCTGAAAGAACGGTAATTGTCATCCATTTTACCGCATTGTTATATTCTTCCCATTCTTGACCTTTTTTTTCTATTCCCATCTGTGTTCCTAAATTATGCTACGTTCCTGATTAATTTTTTTATCTTCTCTGATTTGTCTTTGTCAATGGTTTCTATTGCTTCATCCAACGCTTTTGCAAATGGTTTGAGTTCTTTTGGTGTGCCGTTATCTATGCGTGTGACATTAATATTTAAATCATTCCATATTTCAAACATATCTTCTGCATTGATAATATTGCCGATTTGTTCTATGACATATGCCTGCACATCAAAATGATAATCTGATTCTTCTAATTTTTCTATTAGTGCATGTTTGGCTAAACCTATTTTCCTTACAGGAGAAATTCTGTGTGAACTCTCTGAAAACCACAAAGGTTCTTCATCATTAAATCTTTCTTCATCTGCTAACCAATCTCCAGGATCTTTGTCTATTAAGCATAAACAAATCTGGTTGGCGGCAATTCCAACAAAATCTATCAGATTATTCTTTATGGTAACTCCGTTGATAACATCATACCCTTTTTGTTTAAGAATATCTGAAACAGAATTTCCAGAACTTGATTTGCCTGTCGTTTGAGGTTGATTCTTTTCAGATTTTCCTTTTGTATTTTCTTTTTTGTTATTTTTTTCTTTTTTGTTATTGGTTTTATTATTGGGTTTGTTGTTATTGACTTCTGTTGCTGCCGGAGATTCGGTCTTTTCTTCAATAGCGGATTCTTTTTGAGCTTTTTTATCGTCATCAAAAGCATCAAAATCAAAGTCAAAGTCTTCTTCATCATCAAATTTAAATAAGGAGTGTTCAAAATTGCTTTTTTCAGCCGGTTGTGCTGATGATAAAACTGGTGTCGGTAAAGGACTTTGTTGAATAGTACTCGTTTGAGCCGGAATAGGGGTAGGTAAAGTGTTTTCATATATGGAATTATCCATAGGCATTCTAACACTTTTAGGACGAATTTCTTTGTATGATTTTTTCTTTTGTACTTTTTTTATGCCTGTTGTTTGGCTGATGATTTTTACTTGTGCAAAGAAAAGCTTTTTAAATAAGTTGATGGGATATTTTATTACGGACATTAATAATTTTTCCCAAACGATTAAACTTAATGCAGCCCAACCGGTTAACCATAGCGGAATAAATGTAAGTATAATTAAGACAAAAGCCCATTCTTTTGCATCTGATATAATCCAGCCCGATAACCATAAATCCCAGGCATATTCCCAATGTTCTTTTCTTAATATGTCAAAACGCCAGTTTTTGAGCATAATTACTCTTATGCCTTCCAGAAAAAATATGCTCCAGAAAGCTCCAACAGCAATTATTCTTGTTAAAACTAGCAAAGGTTTCAAATTTTACTCCTTAATTATGCTTATAATATCTTTTATAATCTATTTTTCTAAAAAAAGCATTATTTTTTATTATATGAGGATAATTTATCTTGCAAGGCTGAACGAATTTCGTTTACTTCCTCATCTGACGGAGCACTCTTGATTGATTTGCATTTTACCTCTATTTGTTCTTCTATTTTCATTCCTTTTACACCCATGTTTTTTATGGTGATATTTGATGTTTCTCCTTCATACTTTGCTATAAGTCTTTGATTGTGTATGGTTATTGGTAAAAGAAGCAATTTGATGTAATTTTGTTTGTATAAAAACTTCCAACCCAGTATCCATATAGGAAAAAATGATAAAATTAGAATAAAAAGCATATAATCCGAGCCTGATTTTATGCTGCCTCCGGCATTCCAAAATTCTTTGATAATTTGCCAACTTGAGATTGAAAATGGATTGAAATTCCAAAAATATATCAGACATATTTTAAACAAACTCACATATATATAGGTCCATATGCCGCCTATGATGATGTGTTTGAATATGGCTTTTATTTTTTTTAGCATCTTTTATTCTCTACCTTGAATTTTTAATGGTATTTGAATTTGTTGTTGATTGTTTCCTCTATTAGGATTGTCAACTTCATAACCATTCAATATTAAATTTTTCATTTTTTGAAAATTGTTTTTTCGATTATTATTTTCTGCATCTTTCATAACCAAATTTTCATTTTCAAATTTTAATCCGCTGAGAGTAGCATCTTTCATATCATCAATTGCTTTTTGTTGATTGGCCTCTTGTTGAAGCGTTTGTGGCTCTTGATGATTTAATTTGCCTCTATATTCTGCAAGTTTGGGATTGGCTTTGGGTTGTTTGCCATTCTCATCATATCTGCCTTTTTTATAATCTTTGGTGCCGATTTCAACAGCTTCTTTCATGTCTTTTGACAATGTTCCAAAAATTTTTTCAAAATCTTTAGGCGTGATGGTTTTATTTTTTTGAGCAAATTCCATAACTTCATTTTTCAAAATGGAGCCTGCTTCTTGAACGCGCGCATCATATAAATCTTCCGGATTTTGATTTTCATGTGCTCTTTTATCTTGTAATTTATCATCTAATAATGATGCTTTGGCATAATTGTCTGCATATTGCGCATATTGTGCTGACATTGTTGCCAATAACGGAGCTGTTTTGTTTATATCTCCGGCTGTTAACAGCTGTTTGATATCTGTGTTAGAGGCTTTGGCAAAATTTCTGATAGCTTCATTCTTTGCTAAAATTTCTTCAAATTTTCCGGCTTGAGCATCATCTTTAATTGATTGTAAATCCAAGCCTTTAACATTGTTTTCCATCTTCTTTGATGATGTTTCTTCAACTTTTTCATAAAATTGTTGCGTATAATCTTTTTCTTTATTTGGTTTGGGCTTTTCTTCTTTTTCAGGCTTTCTTCTAATGCCGCTGCTTATTTCATTTAAAACACCGTAAAAAACATGATTGCATTTTTCAATGGTCCATTCTGCAACGGCGTTTATACCTGCAATGAACCATTTTTCAAACATGGCTTTGATAATATCTTCTTCTTTCCAATCAAGTTTTACATCTTCAGGACCATATTGATTATCTGTTCCGGTATTAAATTCACCTTCATTTTTTTCTTCTGCTTCTTCTTCATTGATGCGTGTCGTTGGTTTTTGTGAAGAATTTTCTCCCTCATTAATGACGGTATTGGCCTTATTCTTTTCTCCTTCATTTATTTTTATTCTTTTGGGTTCAGGTTTTAATTCTCCTGCCAAATATTTATTCCATGCTTTTTGAGCGACAATACTTGACATGCCGGCATGCTTGTCTATTTTGCTTAATTTTTCTTTATCTTGCGTATTAATCTCTGTTTTGTTTCCGTTTTCATCATATTTGTATAATTTTTTGTCTTTGCTAAATTCATATTTTTCTAATTTACCGTTTTCTTGACATGTTATTATTGAATTTCCTTCTTTATCAAATTCAACAGTTGAGATAACTTGAGATTTGTCATTTTTTAATATCATTTTTTTGCCGCTAATTTGCGTTTTGTCTTGAAGCGAGTTTATGATATCTTGATTCCCTTGAATCTCAATCTGGTCTAATCCGTTTAGTCTTAATTCTGTTTTTTGTTTTTCATCTAACTTGAAATTGGTATTGTGTTCAAAGGTAACTTTTTTTGTTTCCATCATTGATTTTAGGTTATCTATTTTTAAGTCCATGGCGGTGTTCTTATTCTTCATTGCTGAAGATTGGCAAAAATTGTTTATTTTTTCAAAGTCTGCAATATCATACTTGCCGTTGTTCAATGCGTCCAGATATTCTTCCAATCTTTTATCCAGCATTTCTGGCGTATATGTATCTTGAAAATTTTGCTTAGCTTCCTGATTGTCTGTTTTAGTCAAATTTTCCCATTGTTGAGCTATATCTTTTAAGCTTATTTCTTCAAGATGTTCTTGTTTTTTGTTTTCTGCATATTTTGCAATTGCTTGTTTTATATTTTCAGATGTTGACATATTACACCTCTTTTGAACTTCTATTTATTATTGTGTATTTTAGCATAAATATTTTGTTTTGTCTATGTTTTTTGGCAAATCATACTTTTAATTTTTTTAAAAAATTTCCAAGCTCTTTATTTATTCTGATACCATCTTCCGGTTTGGCTTTTATGAGCCCAAAAAATCTATCTTTAATCTTTTGAATTTCAATTGGTGCAAAGGTTGCCGGATTTTGGGTTAACATTTTAAATGCTCCGTCAGCATCGTTCTTAGATGTCTTAAAATAATTTTTGACTAATCTTTCTGCATCTACGGGATATTCTTCTTTTTGTATGGCTTCTGTATATTTTTTTATTCTTTCAACACGTTTTTGGTGCTCTAATATTATTTCTTTTTCAATCTTTTTTCTTTTAGCTTTTAAGCGTCTTTTTTCATATGCAATTTCACAGCTTTCAAGTTCAATCAACACCTCAACATAAGATATTATTGCCATTTGCAGGTTCTCATTATTTTGTTTTTCTGCAAAATTTAATAACTCTTCATCTTTGGCTTGCGGATTTATGGATAAAACTTCTGTCGGATGGGCTTTTATCATAATATCCCAACCAATTAACATATCAGAGGCTAAGGTTTTTCCAATATAGGGTTTGAATCTGGGCTTTAACATATCTAGTTCAAACTTGAACTTTGGTTCTGTTAAGTTATTTTCTTTGCTTATTGCTATGATTGCTCCTGTATAATTTAAATAGGCATTATATAATACATCTTCTTCTTCTGCCAAACCGTTATTTTTTTTGGGTGTTGTTGGTTCATCTTTATAATCTTGAGCCATGACATCAGTGTCTTCTTCTGTCATTTCGGTAGCAATAAATTCTTTGAGCAGAGCCTCAAATTGAGCGTCATCATCTTCTTCTTGTTTATTGATATTTACACTTTTTGTATCATCAACGTCTGAAAGAAGGTTGTCTATTTTTTCTTTATCTGTTTTATCCATGCTCTTTTCTCGCTCTATTTATTTATGTTTATGGTTGAAATAGGTTTGCTATTTGATTGATTATATATAATTATTCTGTCTTCCTTGCCACCACCTGATGCTAATATATATATATAATCATCTTTTATCTTAAAATCTTTAATATAACTTCCGTACGGTTCTTCTAAGTTAACTTTAGCATTAAGTGCAGAAGGGGTTGATGTCTTTTTGAATAATAACATGATTATGCTAAAACTGCCAATAATCAGTAATAATGTTAAAACAAAAACAATAGACTTTATTAATTTTAATTTATCCATATTGATACCCTTGGTTAATCTTCTTGCAAAATTGTATTTTATTTGTATGCTATTTTTGAAGGAGTTGCAATCTAAAATGATTATTAATAATAACATATATACGTCACCATTAGTTAATAAAGATTATAAAGGCAACAGAATTGACAAATTTTTGAGTGCTTGTTTTCCTGATTTATCCAGATCGCAAATTCAAAAGTTAATTTTATCAGGCAATGTGAGTTGTGACGATGTGGTTATTCTTGATAACTCGTTTAAAGTTAAAGAAAATGATGCTTATCAGATTTTTGTTCCTCCGGCTGTTGAGGCTGAGCCTAAGCCTGAAAATATTCCTTTGAATATTATATATGAAGATAATGATTTGATTGTGGTTGATAAACCTGCCGGAATGGTCGTGCATCCGGCTCCGGGAGCTTATAACGCAACTTTGGTGAATGCATTGCTGTATCATTGTCAAGATTTGTCCGGAATAGGTGGGGTGAAACGTCCGGGAATCGTGCATCGTATTGATAAAGACACAAGCGGTTTATTGGTCGTGGCAAAAAATGATTTAGCTCATCGGTTTTTGAGCGAACAGTTCTTTGAACATTCTATTGAAAGAACATATTTTGCTTTGGTATATAATGTACCTAATCCTCTTAAAGGAAAAATTGTCGGGAATATTGCTCGGAGCTCTTTTGATAGAAAAAAAATGGCCATAGTGCAAACGGGAGGAAAATATGCCGTGACTAATTATGAAACAATAGAAACTTTTCATAATGCGGCGGCTTTAGTTAAATGTAACTTAGAAACAGGAAGAACACATCAAATCCGAGTCCATATGTCTTCTATCGGATGCAATTTAATTGGAGATCAAGTTTATGTTAAAAAACAAAAAACGACTCTTAAAGGTTTTGACAATCAAGTAAAGTCTTTAATTAATTCTTTTCCAAGACAAGCATTGCACGCAACAACGCTTGGTTTTGTTCATCCAACAACCAAAAAATTTATGCAATTTTCTTCTGATTTCCCTGATGATTTTTATTCTCTTTGGCAAAACTTAAAGAAATAAAGTTGTATTTTTGTGAAATTTTCTAAAAAAACGCTAGACAACTTAATATTTTTAGTTATAATCTATTTTATATTATTAGTTGACAGTTCAAGAGGCGTTTATGGGAAAAAATAAGCTTGTTTTGGGATTTGATTTTTCTCCTGAAATTAATTTGGGGCGTTATTTGCAAAAAATAAGGTCTTTTCCGATTCTTTCACCTGAAGAAGAATTTTTATTGGCTAATGAATATATAATAAATAAAAGTTCTGCGGCTTCTCAAAAAATGCTGACTTCCCATTTGCGTTTGGTTGTTAAAATTGCTGCTCAATTTAGAGGTTATGGATTGCCCTTGGCTGAAATGATTGCCGAGGGCAATATTGGTTTAATTTTGGCCTTAAATAAATTTAATCCTCAAATGGGATGCCGATTTTCTACTTATGCTATGTGGTGGATTAAGGCTTGTATTCAAAAATATATTCTTTCTTCTTGGTCTTTGGTTAAAATAGGTACAACGACTGCTCAAAAAAAATTGTTCTTTAACTTGAAAAAAATTAAAGAAAAATTGCAGCTTCTTGATGATACAGATTTTTCAGATAAAATTATTTTTGAAATTGCTGATTATTTTGATGTCTCTGCTCAAGAAGTTATTAATATGAATGAGAGAATTAAAAATCATGATGGGTCTTTAAATGTGGTGTTAAAAGATGATGAACAAGGTTCTGAATGGTTGGATTTTGTAGCTGATAAAAAACCTAATCAAGAAGAAGTTTTTAGCGCTCATGAAGATTATTCTAGAAAAAAGAAAATTTTTGAGGCATCTCTTGTGTGCTTAACTCAACGAGAAAAAGAAATTCTTTTTAAGCGTAGATTGCAAGCAAAAGCTAATACTCTTGAAAATTTGAGTTTAGAATATGCTATTTCTAAAGAAAGAGTTCGGCAAATTGAATTTAATTCTATTAAAAAAATTAAAAATTTTATTGCTCAAAATAAAGCTTAATATTTTATGATTTTTGATTGATTTGCTCGTTTATAATATTTTCTCCCCATTCTTCAGAAATTTTATTTAATTGCTTATCTATGGCAACTAATCTTCTTTGAGAAGAACTCTTACTCATCATTACAAATAAATTAGGCATTTCATAATATAATACAAATCCCAGCGCTGCTGAACCAAGCATTATTATCATATTAAAAACATTTCCAACCAAACTTATGGCATAATCCATTTCCATCTGATTTAACAAATTTACCAAATATACAAATAATCCAGACACGTTAAAACACCCTACAATTATAAGTTTGGCCGAATTTTTGGGGTCTATTAACATAATGGTTATTGTGGGAAGTAATCCTACGAATACAACAATCAAAATAGGCAGAGCTGATGAGGCTATCATGGTTAAAAAAACAGCTAAGAGCATCTTTCTGCCTAAAGACAAAGATTTAAAAGATTGAGATAGGTTGTTTTTTTGACGTGTATTAACTTTTTTCATTTTGTTATCCATTCAATTAAATTATATGTGAATGAGGCAACCATAGTCATTACAGCCAAAATACTGGTAAACTTTAATGCATTATTTTTGGCTTCTTCTATTATTTTGTTGCTTTGAGTTAAAATTTTATTCTTTTCATATATCAAAGACATGATTTCTTTTTTTGTTTTTTTGTATTGTTCGTTGTCTTTGTCTTTTATTTCAGGGTCTTCCAAAGCTTGATAAATCTCTATAATCTTACCGCTCTTACTGACTTTAACCAAGCTTTTTTCAACTTTCTTTTGAGTCTTTAAGTTATGATAACTTTCTATTATGGGCTTTGATACGCTTGATAACCATTGACCAAGATTGATAACTTGAATTGGACCGTAGTTCTTTTGCATATCAGCATATAGTCTGATTATGGCTGAAATTTGTAATGATTCTTTTTGAGAATTTAAATCTAATAAAATTCCATCTATTTTTTTGCCCAATTTGCTTCTTAAAAAAGCAATCAAATTTTTATCATATGGAAGAATGGTACCTTTTATCGCAGCATAATTTTTATCTAATGCTTTTAATACTCTGGCGGCATTCGTGACATATTCTTTTCCTATTAACGGACTAAGACAAGGTAAATCATCATCTAGATCATATATAATTCTATCTAATCCATAGCCGATATCATTGCGGTTGATATTGATTTTAACCTCGGATATGTTGCCGGGGGCTCTAAGGTTCTCTTGTTTGATGTACCAATTTCTGATTAAATCTGAAGAAAATAAATCTTTAAAATTATCATAATTGATGTTGTGACGAATGCAGTAAAAAATTGCTTTTGACACTCCGTCCGGAAATATGGATATATCTCTTAAATGTATTGGTGCATGAGGGTCTAGCAATAAACAAAATTCTGCAATGATAATACCTTGGCTTGACGTCTCATTTATTTGAGAGCAAATTTTCTCTGCTTCAGCATATAAATCTTCATTTTCTAACCCACTTTTTATCCATTCTGATAGCTTTTTGTTTTTGATTAAATCCCATGCTTCTGTTGGATTTAAATATAAATTATAAGCAACATCTTTGGCAGAGTAGCATTTTTCTCCGTTTATGGTCAAAGATCTTTTTATCTTTTCTGTTTGAACATTCATTCCAATATATTGGTTTTTGCCTTCTAAAAAGTTGTATATTTGAATGAAATTCCATCTGGTATTAATATTATCATCCAACATTCCTTTGAACATGTTGTTAAAATTGAGCATATTCGAGGGAAGTTTTTCTTCTGTTGTTAGAGCGGCATACGAGCCTTTTTTCATTTTGATACGGATTGCTTCTGCTGTACTAACATCACTTAATGGTTCTTTTTCCATCAAAAGTCTTAAGCATGTGGCTCCAATAGCATATAAGTCATTTTTTTCTGTTCCGTTTCCTCTTCCAAATGCAAATGACATCAAGCTTTCTGTTGTTTCATATGCGTTAGGTTGATAAAATGCCGGAAAACTTGCTAAGCAATCTCCTAATATTATTTCATTATATTCTTTGTTCTTAAAGAACAAATTGTCCGGTCTTATTGCTCGGTGGGTTAAACCATAGCCTTTCAAGGTTTCTACAACCGATATTAAACTTAATATGATAGATTTAAGTTTTTGAGGATTGTTTTTTAAATTTAACTTATCCAAATTATCAAGGACTTTCCCTCCTTGAGGAACGGCATAAATTAAAACAACGGTATTTTGATTTTGTTTGGTATCAAATACAATACCATATTCTATTAATTTTAATAAATTTGAATGCTCGATGGATTTGAAATAGGGTAAGTATGAATTTCTTGGGCAAGTTTCATTGCTACAGATTAGGGCAAAAAGTTCTCTTCTGTTATCGATTCTATCCGAGACTTTGTACGCACTTGCACCATTTTGATTAAGCCATGGCAATGGTTGGTTAAAGTGAACTTCAAATCTTTCTTTAACTAAAGTTTTTTTATTTTCCGAATCGGAAAATATTACATTTTCTTCATTAACTTGCTCTGTTTTTTCATTTTCTTCTAGTATTTTTTCTTGTTCTGCCATGTTTTTGTTCTCTTAATTACTTTAATTTGATATAATCTTAATATATATATGTTAATAAAGAACAAATAAATTGTGAAAAAAAATTTTATGTATTATAAATGTAAAAAATGACATAATAAGATATGGTTGAAATATGGCTGATCAAGATAAAATTAATTTTGGACCAAATAACTTAACATTTTTAGAAAGACCTGAGGTCGGTGTGGCTGCTAATGTTGATATTGGATTCTTACAAAAAGCAGCTGGTATGGGAATTGATCTTGATAGTTTAGAGACCCCTGATGATAGCGGTGTTGCGCAAAAAAATAAAATATTTGCTCCTCAACCGATTCAGTTCGATGATAATTTAAATCAAAATATGCCTAAAAGTGTCAGACTCAAAAACGAGTGGGGCACTTTTTCTTTATCTATGAGTGATGCTGTTTTGAAAATTTTTGAACTTTCTGACAGACCTTTTATTATTATTCGTGATGATAATATTGTATATATGAATAATACAGCTTTGGCTATTCTTGAAATCTCTAATCTGCAAAGTATTTCCGGTACAAACTTTTGGAATTATGTTGATAAACAAGATTGGGAAATGTTGGCTCAAAGTATCGGAACAATGCTTACTGACGGTAAATCTGTTCAGGTTCGTTTGAAAACAACCAAGGAAAGAATTTATAAAATTAATTTACAAGCAATGTATATTGATGATACCGAGCATTTTACATTTGTGTTGGTCGGTGATAGAAAAGTTAAATATAATCCGGGTGCCGGTTTATATGATGCCGTAACTGGATTGCCTAATTTTTATTTGTTTGAAGATAGAGTCCAGATTGCCGTTAATAATGAAAAATATAAAGATATTCGTCAAAAAAGAAATATGATGGCCGTTTTAGGTGTCTCTATTGATAATATGGATGAACTTAAAGAGGCTAATATGGTTGACTTTGTGTTGAAAAAGTTGGCCTCTAAGTTGGTGTTTCGTTTGAAAAAAAGTTATACGGTTGCTCGTGGCTTAAAATATCCTTTCTGGTTTTTGATTAATGATTTTAACAATGAGCATGACTTGGAAGTTGAATTGGAAAAAATTAAAGCAATTTTTGATGAACTGATTGTTGGTAATTATACTGATTATAGCATTTCAACCAGCTTTGGTTATAGTGTTTATCCTAACAATGCCAAAACTGCAAACAAGCTTATCGAAACCGCAATTGATGCTATTCGGACTGCGGTAAGATACAAACAAAGTTAATCTGTTTTTATATCATCAAAGCTTTTGCCTTCTCTTAAAATTTGGTGGGCAAGGGGGGTATATTCTCCGTTATCTTGGTGCAAAACAAAACCTGAATGGATTTTGGTGGGCGTGCGGTTGTCTTTTTGCGCGCGAATAATTACTCTTTTGGCCGGTTGGTTAATTTTGGAATACAAGGGAATAATTTCTATATGACCAAGCTTTCCGTGAATTGCGGAAAGAATCTCATCAACAGCTTCTGCTCTGTTAACCATATAAAAATATCCTTTAGGGGCAATCATTTTTATACAAAAATTGATCCATTCTTTTAGAGAAAATCCGTGATGATTGTGTGCTAACGCTTTGCTCTTGTTTGGAGAAGGCATATCGTTTTCTGAATATGGCGGGTTGCTTATAACGTGAGCAAAACTGCAATTTTTAATGAAGTCCGGTTTGTTTTTAATATCACAATGAATATATTTTAAAAAATCAAATCCGTTTTCTTTTGCACTCAAATTTGATAATTCTGCCAATTCAGGCTGAATTTCTAAACCTTTTATTTGAATGTCTGAATGACAAAATCTGGATGCTAAACATAATGAAATTGCTCCGGTACCCGAACCTACATCCAAAATTTCATCTCCTTTTTTGACGTTTGCAATCATAGAAGATAAAAAAACAGCATCCGTTGAGGCTCTGTATCCGTTTTGAGGTTGAAATATTTTAACTCTCTTGTCTAATAAATAATCTTGAGTATAATCTTCCATAACTGAAATGTCCTTTGTTTTTTATTTGGACTTATCTTAAATGGGAATTTATAAAAATGCTAGATAATATTTTGTGCTTAAAAGAAAAATTTGATGTCTTTATTTTAGATATTTATGGCGTGATTTGGGGCGGAAAAGAACCTATTAAAGGTGCTTTAGAGGTAATGTTAGAGCTTAAAAAAGCTCAGAAAAAAGTTATTTTATTGTCAAATTCCACATTGCGCCAAAAACAAGCTGAAGAGTTTCAGGCGCAAAAAGGTTTTATAAAAGGCATACATTATGATGAGGTTTATACTTCTGGTGAGCTTGTGTATGATACATTTTCGCACGATAAAAGAAAGTTGAAGTATTATACCTTTGCACGTCCTAATCCGGAAGTGTTTCAAAATTCTCCTTATCAAGAAGTTTTTAAGCCTGAACAAGCTGATTTTGTTTATATTGGTTCTCCTCAAGTTTTGGAAAATGGTGTTTGGAAAGATCAATTGAATATAGAATATTTTGAAAAACAACTAAAACAATTTCATCATCTTGGATTGCCGCTTATTTGTGCTAATCCAGATTTGAGAGCTTATGAAGACCAGTATGACGAATCTGTGATAAGACAAGGTACAATTGCCAGATATTATGAAGATTTGGGCGGTGAGTTAGAATATTTTGGCAAGCCATATCCTTTGATTTTTGATTTTGCTTTGCAAAATACGCAAGCTGTGGATGATAAAATTATGATGGTCGGAGATACTTTGGAAACAGATATTTTGGGAGCTAAAACATACGGCATTAAAACCGCATTGGTTATGACCGGAATTGCCAGAGACCATATGAAGGAAGAAGAATTTTCTTCTATGGAAGAATATTGCAAAGAGGTGCAAATTATTCCTGATTACATTGTTAAAACAATATAAAAAAATGCGGAAAAACCGCATTTTTTTTATTCTTTATAAGAAGCTCTTTTTATTCTGTCATTAATCGCCAAACCCAAATCATTTTCCGGAATAGGGGCAATGGCAATGCCTTTGAAATTGCTTTGTTGGTCAGCAAATCTTAAATATGCAAATAAGTTTGCCGCTGCTTCTCTTAAATTTGCGCTGGGGCTTAAGTTTATATGTGCGTTAGGCGTGTTGCCAAAACCAATATAAAATTCATCAGCCTTTGGCTCGGTTACGTTAATTCTTAACTCTCTTGCCGGAGCATAATGTTTTAACAATTGTCCGGGGGCAGAGGGTTTATTGGGATCTCCGTGTGAAATTAAGATTTTTTCACCGGTATATTCTTCCAGTTCTTCTTTGCTCATTCCGCCGGCTCTTAACATAACAATATCTTTGGTGGTTAAATCAATGATGGTGGTTTCAACACCAACGGTGCATCGTCCACCGTCTAAAATCATATCAACTTTATCTCCTAAGCTGTTATAAACATGATGAGCCGTTGTGGGAGATATGCTTTTGAACTTGTTTGCCGAAGGGGCGGCAATCGGAGTGCCTGATTTTTTGATTAATTCAAGCGCAATTGGGTGGTTGGGCATTCTCACGGCAATATTGGGTAAGCCTGAGCAGACTAAATCTAGGGCAGAATTATTGTCTTTTCTTTTCAAAACAAAAGTCAATGGTCCGGGCCAGAAATGTTTGGCCAAATCCATAACACGGCTGTCTGTTTGGGCATATTCGGGCAAAAAGTCAATATCTGCAATATGAGAGATTAACGGGTCAAAAGTAGGGCGTTGTTTTGCTTCAAAAATATTGGCCACGGCTTTGGCATCGTACACGTTGGCACCCAAGCCATAAACCGTATCCGTCGGGAAGGCAACCAAACCGCCGTTTTTTATAACTTCTGCGGCTTTTGCTATGTTTTCCGGTGTATTTTCAAAAATATTATTCATCTTCTATCTTTAATAAATATTGAATTGCTAAACTTAAATTTGTGTATGTTTGTAACACATCTAGCGTTTCTTTGTCAATTATTTGATAAAGTTGTTTTTTTTCATTATAAGCCAAATATTCAAACTCATCATATCCCAAAATGATTATTTCTGATTTATTGGGTAAATCAAGCATATCATTTTGAGCAAAAATGTCTAAATAATATGAACGCGGATTGATGCCAAAAATAAAAATACCGTCATATTCAATGGTGTTTATTTGTTGCAAAAATTGAGAAAATTCTTTAGGAAAATTTGCTATCTTGTTGATTTTTAGGTCTTGCTGAGTGTGGATGATTTGTTCTAAAGTCGCTGGCTTGGCCGTCATTAACAAAGGAAAGCTTTTTAGTTGTTTTATAAGTTTTTGCATTTATTTTCCTTTTGAATTTTTAATAGCAAAATATCTTGTATATTTTGCGTTTGTTTTTGGAAAAATTGAAATTTCTTATTGAATCCGCCAAAGAAAATCATCTTAGGGGACAATTCTACTCTTTTAACCATGCGGTTGTATATTTTTTTGCCTTCTGAATTGCTGTCAAACATGTGAAGCATAATATGATAGGGGTTTTCAATAATCAGGCACAAATTATCAACAGAATTGGCTAATGCCAAATTTTGTTGATTGTTAATGTCTTTAATTGGACGTTTGTGATGAATGTTAAACAAAGGCGGAACGCTGCCTTTGAGTTTCATTTGTGCTATAATCTGATTAATAAAATTTTGGTAACCTCTGTTGTCATTCTCTCCACCAGTGTTTATCTGAATTCCCTTCTGGTGCAAAGCATATTCTATGACTTGCCTGTTTGAATGCATATATTCTCTAAACTCATTTTCATAATTGGCTATAAAATGTTTGATAAATTTTGATTTTGCATTTTCAAGGGGGAAAATATTATTTTTGTTTTGATAGAGTTTTAACATATAAATCATGTCATAAGCGTTCAGATGTTTTAGCTCTTGAGGAGTAATGTTCATCGCTTGCATAGATTTAATAAATTGAGGTGCTCTTTTTTGAAAATTTTTGAATTGTTTGATGAATTTCCATGATGGAACATCATTCAAATTATAATATTGCTCATCAATAGTTGAGGGGACTTTGTCATTTGCTTCATTTCTTTTTTTGATAAAGAAATTGCTCAAACATAAATCGCTTGGATAATGAGATAGCCCGTGGAAATCTGTTTTAATCAGAAATTTTTCTTCCGCACTGATAGGACTTGCTTCTCGATTAACAAAAGTTAATCCTTCTTTTTCCATTAATAACTCAACATGTTGTTTTATTTCGGTATTTTTGCTATGAATGATGTTCTCAATTAACTCGTCTAAATTATAAATTTTTTGTTGCTGGTTGCGGTATTCAACTGAATTTTTTTTATTATCAGGTAAAAAGAAAAGATCTAATGAATTTTTTAAGCAGAGCAAATTATCTAAGTTTTCTTGTTCTTCTTTAGTGAGTTTTTCGTTTTTGTTTTTTTTACGGCGTTTTTTATGGGAAATTTGGCTCAAAGCTTTATCCAACACAATCAGATAAATCAAGTCTTGTGCTGTATTTATGTTAATACCCATATTAGATTGTCTTTTTGCCATTTATTTTGTCCTAATGGATTCTTTTTTCTCGAAATATAAAATATTATATAATTTTTATTTTGTCTAATTTTCATTTTAAAATTGTTTATAAAAATATACAGTTTTTTTATTTTTTTTGATTATATTATAAAAAAAAGGAGGCCAAATGCTGGAAATTGCTTTTTCTCAAGATAAAAATCATTTATTTTTAGGACAAAAATGTCCTGTTGTTTCTTTATTTAATCAATTTAATGCTTTTAATTTGGATTCTTTTTTGATTAAAGCAGATGAAATTATTCAAAAATATGCGAAAGAAAGGGTTGTAATTATTCAGTTGGAAGAAAAATTTGTTAATGATTTTTCTTTAGCTCTGAGTATTAAATCTTATGACGAAAACACATGCTTGGAAACAGTGGTGTTTGAGGTCGGGGATGCTAATGTTGTTGGAACAAATTATTTGCCCTATATTGCTTTGAGTAATGCCATTCGCTATATGAGAGATTTGTATCGGATGGATATAAAAGAAGCTTATGCTGATATTGCGCGGTTGGGATATTTGGGGCTGAATATTTTTAGAGATTTTTTGAATAATCAGATTGTGTTAAAATGGAAAACCCAGCCTTATGAAAAAATTTTTTATGCTCACAACAAAGCGTCTATTTTGGTGTTGGTGGCAATGATGAAATATTGGGCTATTGCTAAGTCAGAACAATCAATTTTGGCAATTTTGGGCGGAGAAAATGAAGCACAGGCGTATGAAATTCCGGATTTTTCTTCTGAAGATGAAATGATAAATTATGTTATAAATATGGTGAGGGGATAATGCAAAAAGATGTTAGATTAATTCAAATGGCAGAGCAAATTGTTAAGCACTCCATTAAGGTAAAAAAAGGTGAAAAAGTTTTTGTGGAAGGTTTTAGTGATTCCGTAAAACCTTTGTTTGATGAAGTTATAAAATTAATTACAAAAGAAGGCGGTATCCCTTTTTGGTATTTTAATGACAATGCATTTATAAAAAGCTTTGTCGAAAACGCAAGCGCCAAACAGATGAATGAGTTGGGAAAGATTCATGCTGATTTGATGAAACAATGCCAAGCATATGTTGGTATTAGAGGCTATGATGATATGTTCTTGCTCTCTGACATATCTGAAAAACAAATGCACCTTTATCAGCAAGAATTTTATAAGCAAGTGCATTTTGAGGTGCGTATTCCAAAAACACGTTGGGTGGTTATGCGTTATCCGAATAATACAATGTCCGCTCTTTCCAGAATGTCTACACAAAAGTTTGAAGACTTTTATTTTAATGCTTGCTTGGTTGATTATGACAAAATGGCAAAAGCCATGTTACCTTTGAAAAAACTTATGGATAAAACAAAAAAGGTTCACATTTTGGCGCCAAATACGGATTTGAGCTTTTCAATTGAAAATTTGAAGGCGGTTGCTTGTGCCGGAGAAATGAATTTGCCTGACGGTGAAGTTTATACGGCACCGGTTAAAAATTCCATTAACGGGGTTATCCAATTTAATACGGATACGGTTTATGAAGGGGATTGTTTCTCTAACATTCGTTTGGAGTTTAAAGACGGCAAAATTGTTAAAGGTACATCTATGGTTAATAACGATAAGTTTCAAAAGCTCCTTGATTTGGATGAAGGAAGCCGTTATATGGGCGAGTTTGCTTTAGGGGTTAATCCGTTTATTACCAAACCGATGTTGGATATTTTGTTTGATGAAAAAATATCGGGTTCTTTGCATATGGCAATTGGTAATTCTTATAATGATGAAACATTTAACGGTAATCGCTCGGCCATTCACTGGGATTTGGTCCTTATTCAAACGGCAGAACACGGCGGTGGTGAAATTTGGTTTGATGATAAACTTATCCGTAAAGACGGTAAGTTTGTTATTAAAGAGCTTGAAGGTCTAAACCCTGAAAACTTGAAATAAAATTAAAAGCACTCTTTGTAGAGTGCTTTTTTCTTGCTTAAAAAATATGACCTTCAATTCTCCAATTGTCATCTTCATATATTAGGTAAAAAGCGGCGCAATTGGCCAATTTATCAAAATCATAATTCAGATAATTGAGCATGGCGCCCATTGTGCCCCCGTGGATGGCAATCCCCATTGTGGAAAAATTTTGAGAAGTTAAATTCTTAATTTCTGCTAACACTCTGATTAAAGCTTCTTTTTTGCTTTCTCCGTTTGGGAAACGAATGTCAAAATATTGAGGGTTATTCCAATTATTGACAATTTCGGGAACGCTTTTTTGCAAATCTGCAATTAATTGTCCTTCGGCATCGCCGTAAAAACATTCACGCAAATCATTGCGGACTTCTACCTGAATATTTAAGGCCTGAGCAACCACGTCTGCCGTATGTTTTGCTCTGATTAAGGGGCTTGAAAAAATTTTTTCCAGACCTTTGTCTTTGAGTTTTTCTATCAAGCCTTGCGCTTGTTTTATGCCATTTTCATTCAAATCATAATCCATGCCGGAGCCTTGCCAACGTTTTTGTTTGTTAAGCTCGGTTTCTCCGTGGCGAAAAACATAAAAGTCTTTACGCATTTTTATTTTTCCTTTTTTCTTTTAGATCTGCGCCGTTGATTTGCGCCCAAGTGATTGTGGTTTCATTTATTCCTTTTTCCCAGATAAACCATGCAAATTCCATTGCCGGAGAGCCAAAGCCCAAAAAGTCTACTTTGTTTGGAATAACAATAATTTTTGCCGGTGGAAATTTGGCATAAAGTTTTGCTCTTTTTTTGCCGGTTAAATATCTTATGGGCAAAAGCAAGGCCAAACATTTTTTGGAGAGTTTTAACCCTTGTTCGATAAATTCATAAGCTAGCTGAAACGGTGGGTTGGTGATGATGTTGTCTGCCGTTTTATTTGAGACAAGAAAATCTATTCCGCCTTGTCCATAACCTCTGTCAACCAAATCAGAGCTTTCGACATTAAAATTATGAGAGATTAAAACCTCAGATAATCTACCGTCACCACAAGCAGGTTCCCAGATTTTTCCTTCAAAATGATAGTTTTCAAGCAAAGCCTCGGTTACATAAGTCGGGGTAGGGTAAAAGTCCTCCTTTTGGCGCAAATCTTCTACTTTGCGGCCTAATAATTTATATTGCTCGTTTATCATATTTGACCTTTATTTTTTTAATTTTATTCTTATGCCAAAGATATAAAAATAGATATTTGAAGCATCTGTTGAATATGAAAAAATTTTTTTATAAAAAGGAACTTTGCCAATTTTATATAAAAACTTTTTCCAATATTTATTTGGTAAAAATTCTTTTACTTTATTTAAAAATATATCTTTTTCAAAACTGTTTTTGTACTCATATGAAAATGAAGAAATGGCACATAAATATAAACTTTCTTCATATTTTTTATCAATCGGACATTGAGTTATAAAAGATTGTATTGCTTCAAATATGCAATTGGAATATTTTCCTCTGGTTGCAGAAATTTGGGTTGATGTGTTGATTCTATAATAAACCAAAGGTAAATCCAATAAAGCTATTTTTTTTGCCAGATAAATGCTACATAGAGAAAAAGTCATATCATTGCAACACTTTAAATTATCAAATTTTATTTGGTTATTAACAATAAAATCTCTTTTATATAATTTAAAAAACGGAGCGTTGCTGAATATATTAAAAATTTGTTTGGGAAAATCTTGTTTTGAAAAAACACCGGATTTTATTGAAGAAATTTTGGGCCATGAATATTTTTGAGCCTTGGCGGTGTTTTTTTGATTGTCATAAAAATAATAACGATAGACAACCATATCTGCTTGTGTTTCTTCAGCTTTTTGATATGCCAAAGATAACATATTTTTTTCAAAAAAATCATCAGCATCTAAGACCAAAAGATATTTACCTTTAGCTTGTTTTATACCTATATTCCGACTATCTCCGGCGCCTGTGTTGGCTTTGTTAATGATTGTTATTCGATTATCTTGTTGGGCATAATCTTCTAAAATGGATAATGATGAATCTTTAGAGCCGTCATTGACGCAGATTAGTTCAAAATTATGAAAATCTTGATTTATAAGGCTATCTATGGCTTGTTTTAGATATTTTTCTGCGTTGTAAATTGGCATTACAATTGAAATTGCTGGGTTTTTAGACATTTTACATTCCTAGTTGGTTAAATTTTTTTATAAATTCTTCTGAACTGAATCTATATAAATTTTGTTGAGCGCATAAAATATATTTTTCTTTATTAAAATTTTGCGAATCTACATCTGATAAAATAGATGCAAGGCAATTATAATCTCCTGTCGGATACAAAATTCCGGCTTGTCCTGCTTTTAAAATTTCCTTCGGTCCTTCCGGACAATCGCTTGAAATTGCCAAACAATTAGATATTTGGGCTTCTATCAAAACAGTTGGTAAACCCTCTTTATATGAAGATAAAATTAACGCTTTGGCATTTTGCATCCATTGATATGGAAATTGGCTTGTTCCATAAAAAATTATTTGATTATCCAACCCTTTTTCTTGGCACATTTTTTGAAAGTGATTTTTTTGTTTGCCATCTCCAATTAAAACCAGCTTGGTTTTTGACTTGGTGTTAGTAATAAATTTTTCATATCCCAAAAGCAAAGTGTTGATATCTTTATCCGTATCAATTCTTGAAACATGCACAAAATAGGGTTGCATTTTTTTTATTTGTTGTTCTTCATTTTGATTAATTGGCGGCAAGCTTAAATCAAAAGGATTATATATTTGATAAATTTTTGATGCATATTTAGGATAATATTGCAAAAATTGATTTTTAAAATCTTCAGTCAAACAGACAATTTTGTCATATGAAAATAATTTTTTATGTTGAAATTTCTTCTTCTTTTGAAAACCAGAAAAGGCACCATGCATCCAGACAATTCTTTTTTGATGTGCTTGTAGAGGGATGTTATATAATAGTGAAGAACCATTTTTAAAATCAATGACGTAATCATATGTATTAAAATCAGGAATATATTTGGCTATATATCTATTAAGCCAAATGATTAGTTTTGAACGAAGATGCCATAAAAATTTTGAGCAAAAATTTTGTGGCTTTTCAGATAATTTTAAATGCCATATTTCTGATGCAAAAATTTGTTGAACATCAGGTGAAATTGTTTGCCAAATATGATTTTTTTCAACCATACCTGTCCATACAATGGTTATCTTCCAACCGTTTTTAGATAATGTATTAACGGCTGAAACCAAAACTCTTTCAACCCCGCCTACAATAAAATTTCTTACAAAAAAAATGGCTTTTTTTTGCATTGAATTGCCTCTTTGATTTTTTTTAATAAAAAGTAGCTATGTCTTCAATATTTTTGCGAGCCGGAGCTATTATTTCTTCTTCTGCTCTGTATCCAAGTGCAATGACCGATACAATTTCTTCCGTGTTTGGAATATTAAGAATATTTCTCAATTGTTGAGCATCTCTTAACCCTAATATTATACTGTCTATTCCTAATTCAGCGGCTTTTAAGAGCAAAAAGGCGTTTTGCAATCCTAAATCATAGCACCCCCAGCCGTTTCCCAGTTCATTATCCGGTGCGCCGTTTTTATCAAATCCGGATCTGTTTTTGACAAAGCTTGTCACAATTAATGTGTTTACATCTTTGGTCACAATTTGATTTTGAGGCAATAGGGCATTCCGCACTTCTTTTAATTTTTCTTCATCAAAAACAACATAATAACGTCCGGTTTGAGAATTTTTCCAAGATGGAGCTTGTTGCGCAAATTTTAATAACTCTACAATTTGTTCTTTGCTTATTTTTTTATCTGCTTGATATTTACGAACACTTCTTCTTCTTAAAGCAATTTCATCTAAATTCATGTTTGCTCCTTTTATAAAATTTGTTATTTTTCTTAGAAAAGCACAAAATTTTGATAAAATCAATGAATTATTCTTTACAAAGAAAAAACTTTTCATAGCATAACATCGTTTGTATGGAGCAGGCAACGGGAATTTCTAGTTTGTTTTGTAACATTTGGGCTCTACGTCAAAAATGGGGGCAAAAGCAGTACTCAAGATTATAAAAAGTATTATAATCAGTTCACCACAAACCTATTTTGGAGGACTGCTAATGC
>CASFJL010000013.1 GCA_949295005.1 uncultured Pseudomonadota bacterium
CTTCTAAATCGGTCATGTTGTTCTCCTTTTGCAGAAGAACAAGTCAAATTTAAGAAAAATCGTTCTCACTTTTTTTATTTTTTTGTAAACCGCAGTTTGAGCGGGATAATCGGTAAGGTAATCAAGTTGCGAAACAGGACATGCAAATCAATCAAGAAAACTTTTGTTTTACAATAAGCTGGCAAATGGTAACTAAAAATAGAGAGGTTTCCGGCAAAAGTATAGATTTGAGCATTTTTTCTGCCAAAGAACTGAAAATCTCTTTCGATGATTTCCAACGCAGTTACCAGCGCACTTAACAAATCGGCGCGGAATAAAGGGCTTTACGGAAATGATTTAAAACGAAAAAAGAGGAAGTATAAACTTCCTCTTTTCAAATTGGTGATCCCAACGGGATTCGAACCCATATTACCACCGTGAAAGGGTGATGTCCTAACCATTAGACGATGGGACCATCGTTACTGACAAGGGGTTTATACAGATATTTTTTCCTCTAGTCAAGTATTTTTTTTTAATTTTTTTAATTTTGACTGAGAGGAATAATCTTAATATTTTTGTTAGCCAAAGATGGTATCCACTCTCTTAAAGCCAAATAGGTTTCACTTTTAGGATGCCCGATAGCAACGGCATAACCATTTTTCTTGGCAATTCTTTCAGCAATGCTAAGCTGCTTTAAGATATAATCTTTTTGGTTTTTATTATCAATAAAGACATGACGTGTAGCATAAGAAACACCATATTTTTGAGCCATTTCTTTACCAACGGATTGAGGTGTGGTTTTTGAATCTAAAAAGAACAAGTCTTTTTCTTTCAAAACCTGCATCACAGCGGCCATTTTTTCTTTATTTTCAGTAAATTTGCTACCCATATGGTTATTGATACCTTTGATATTATCAAATTTTTCAATCATATTTTTTAGTTTTTCCTGAATTTGTTTATCATCCATTTTTACGGTGAGCATATCTGGAGCCACATCAACTTTAGAATAAGGTTCCATAGGGGCATGTAACATAATTTCCATGCCTGCATTTTTTGCGTTTTGAATTTGTTGCTCTAACTGTGCGCCATATGTTAAAAAAGCAGCGGTAAGAGGGGCTTTTAATGAGATGATATCAGATGTTCTTTTTTTTGCGATTCCCATATCATCAATCACAACGGCAATAACGGCTTTATCCCCAAAATAAGCCGGTTTATATTTAGGGATGATATTAAAATCTTTTACATTTTTTTTGCGATTATAAATATGATATCCTTTGCTTAATTGCTCAGAAGAAATTTTATCTTCATTATCATCAATAATGTTGTTAGGGAGTTCTTCTTCATAGAGCTTATCTAATTCTTCTTGGGGCATATCGGCTGTGATATCAACCTCTTTATTATGCCAGATTTTGCTTTGTTCTTGCTTTTTTCTAAGATTGTCCAGATATTCTTTATCTAATTGAGCCAAAGTTTGATTAAAAGCATCCATCGCAACGGCAACTTGTTTTTTTTCCTCCGGACTAAGTGGTAGAGTTTCTATGTGAGAGAAATTTTGCTCAGTATTTTGAGGGATATTTTTTTGTTCTTCAATGAGGTGTTGGTCTTCAACAATATCATGTTTTGAATCTTCAACTTCAGATACAAAAGTTTGCTGAGACGATATTATATCTTGAGGCAAATTTTCTGAAAATGCTGTCTCATTATCATGATTAATCTCAAAAAGGACAAAACCTAAAAAGAAAAAAGCAGAAAGAATAAATATCGAAAGAAACGCATATTTAACAAATTGTTTCAGACGAAAAATTTTTTCTGCTTTTTTGCTGTTTAGAATAATCAAAAGAGTTAATCCTTATTGCGTAGTGTCGGGAAGGCAATTACATCGCGGATGGTTTCGGCATTGGTCAACAAAATGGCCAAGCGGTCGATACCCATTCCCATACCACCTGACGGCGGGAAACCGTTTTCCAAAGCATTAATGAAGTCTTCATCCAACATTTGAGCCTCATCATCGCCTTTTTCTCTATCTGCGCATTGTGCTTCAAAACGCTCTCTTTGCTCTAATGGATTGGATAACTCAGAATAAGCACAACCCATTTCCATACCGCAAACATAAGCATCAAAGTGCTCTACCAAACGCGGATTGCTTCTATGTGTTTTGGCCAAAGGAGAAATATCTCTTGGCATATCCATAACTAAAACAGGTTGAATGAGGTTTGCTTCAACTTTGGCATCAAAGACTTCGGAAATGACCTTACCCCAAGAGATGCAATCAGATGCATCAACACCGACAGACTTGGCCAAATCTTTGGCTTCTTCCAAAGTGTTGGCTTGCATAAAGTCTGCACCTGTATATTCTTTAACCAAATCAATCATAGATTTTTTAGCAAAAGGTTTAGACAAGTCAATTTCATTACCGCGGAAATTGATGACGGTTGTGCCCAAAACCTCTTTAGCCACAAAAGCCATCAAATCAGGAATAAGCTCTGCCATATCATTATAGTCGGCATAAGCTTGATAAGCTTCCAAGCCGGTAAATTCCGGATTGTGGGTTTTATCAATACCTTCGTTTCTAAAGTTACGGCCGATTTCAAATACGCGGTCAAAACCCCCGACAACCAACTTTTTCAAATATAACTCAGGAGCAATACGCAAGAACAAATCCATATCCAACTTATTGTGGTGAGTAATGAACGGCTTTGCATTGGCACCGCCCATAATCGGGTGCAACATCGGTGTTTCCACTTCCAAAAAGCCGTGTTGTTCAAAATAATGACGAACGGCGGAAGTGATTTTGCAACGTGTTTCAAAAATTTTGCGAGAGTCATCGTTCATAATAAAATCAACATAGCGTTGACGATAACGTGCTTCGGTATCGGTCAAACCATGGAATTTTTCCGGTAAAGTTTGTAAAGATTTAGAAATAATATCAAAACTTTTGGCGGCAATTGACAACTCACCTCTAGGTGTGCGGCGGATAAAACCTTTAATACCGATGATATCACCAACATCCAAACATTTCAAACGAGCCAAATTTTCTTCATCCAGATTATTTTTATGGCAGAAAATTTGGATTTTTCCGGTTGCATCTTTCAAGTCAATAAACATACCGCTGTTTCTAACAGCCATAGCACGACCGGCAACAACAACCGCGTCAGATGTTTCAGCTCCGGCTTCCAAATCTTTGTATTTTTCTTGCAAATCTGCAGCATAGTTGTTTGGACGGAAACGGTACGGATATGGATTATAGCCTTGCTCTTGTAAAGTATTTAATTTTGCTAAACGAGATTCTCTGTGAATATTGGTTTCATTAGTCATTATTATATCCTAAGTTTAATTTTTACATTTTTTCAAACACTATAAACAAATAATGTTTTTTTTCAATATATATTTAAAAATATCTTTATTTTTTATGTTTTTAAGAGTAATATAAAAGAAAATGAAGTTAGCAAAAAAATCAAGTTTAAACAGAAGGATGCTTTGATTAAGCATTCTATTATACCTATGGTGAAACAATGGTAACAAAAACAATATTAAAAAAGTTAAAAAACATAAAAGAAAAAATAAAAAATAGAAGCAAAAGAGATTTGCTTAAAGGGATGATTTTGTTTTCAGGTGTGGCAACGGCGCATAATGCTTTGCACAATACAAAAACACAATCTTCATCAGAAGTAGAAAAAAATAATATAGAGGTTATAGAAACACCTAAAGAGTTGAGTCTGGCAGATATTACTTTTAGCAAAAATATGGTGAATATAGCACCTGAGTCAAGCAGCGCATATTTTGAGTTTGAAAACCAGTTGACGGATAAAAACAATAACCCAATTTCAGATTTCAACCAAGCCACCAAATATTCCATTTGGGATTGTTCTTATAAAAGAGAAGCCGGAACCAAAAAAAATCCGGTTGGAATTGTTTCAAAAGAAGGTTATTATGGCTCATTGCAGTTTAATTATTTTAATGCAGTAAATATGGCAATTTACGGAATGCTTCATGCTGAACATAAAGATTTGGCCGCAAAATTTTTCCAAAAAACACCGCAATTGGAAAATGCTTTGGCAAATTTTCAAAAAAGCATGGATGATTATGCAAAAAAACATGGTGATGAAAATTTGGCATATCATGTTGGGTCTGTTTCCAGACAAAAGGTTATAAAATATATTTCACCTAATTTTAAAAAAATTTTTGAAAAAGCAGGGCAAGAAAATACATTAGAATTATTAGACTTGCAAAGAGCATATGCCGGAGCTGTTTATTGTTCTTTTGATGGCAAAAGTTTAAAGAAAATTTGTGCTATATTAGAAGCCTCTGATGTAAAGCCGGAAGAAGTTAATCCGGCCATTTGGGGAATGTTTTTAGCCAAACACATTAAAGGTGGCTTTGGCGGAATATCAACCTTGCTTAAAGGGAAAAAAGCCAAAGATATTAATAGTTTAGCTTTTGTAAATGCCATGGCAAATAAATATCCTGATGTTTTTAAAGACACACCGTCTTGTAAAGAGGCATGGAAGTTTGCCAAAGAACATTATCAAGAAAAACACTCTTTAACCACAATCAAAGAGTTATCAGTGATTTTGCATAAACCAGAGATGGTTAGTAAATATCTTAAATTATTGAGTTTATATCAAAAAGATGATGTGACATATGAACAAGCAAAAAAAATGGCGCAAGCCGATAGTACTAAACAAGAGAGCACAATACATTTTTATGATGTTTTGCAAGAAAAAATAGAAGCAAATAATGTAAAGAAAAACACATTCAATAAAAAAGATAAAATAAAACAAATGTTATTAGCAAAAAATGAAAAAACAAGATAATAATTGACAAAGCATTAGAACTAAAGTAGAACAAAATAAAATGGTTTTGTTCTACTTTTTTTATGGAAAAAACAGATGCTGACAGAAAAACAATATAAACTTTTGCTTTTTATCAACAAAACACTTAAAGAAACAGGATGTTCACCGTCTTTTGATGAGATGAAAGATGCTGTCGGTTTGAAGTCAAAATCTGGGATTCATGCATTGATAGAGGCTTTGGAAGAAAGAAATTTTATAAAAAAACTTCCGCACAAGGCCAGAGCGCTGGAGGTTTTGCGCTTGCCCAAATTAAAGCCCAGCTCAATTATTGAAGAAGAAAAGAAAAGAGAACAAGCATTGCAGTTTTCTGCGGTTGAAATTCCGCTATATGGCAAAATTGCAGCCGGCACGCCGATTGAAGCCATTGCTAATGAAAATGAAAAAATAGCTGTTCCATTGGATATGGTTTATAAAGGGCAATTTTATGCTTTAACGGTTGAAGGCGATTCTATGATAGAAGGCGGCATTTTAGATGGAGATACGGCAATTATCAAAAAAGCAGATACTGCCAACAACGGAGATATTGTTGTTGCACTGGTAGATGATTGTGAGGCCACGTTAAAAATTTTGAAAAAAGAGAAAAATGAAGTTTGCCTCATTCCGCAAAATAAAAATTATCAAACCCGCAGATTTTCAGCTGATAGAGTAAAGATTCAAGGTATTTTATCTGGAATTATCCGTAATTATCACTGATGATGTGCATAATTTTTGAAATCTTGCAAGTTTTATAAATCTGAATAATATAAGCTTCAAATATAAATATAAATTGAGGTGATGATGAAAATTGCAATAATCGGAACAGGGTATGTCGGCTTGCCTTCAGGGGTAGGCTTTGCAGAGTTAGGCAATGAAGTTGTGTGCATTGATAAAGATGCAGATAAGATAGAGGCTTTGCAAAACGGCAAAATCACTTTGTTTGAAGAAGGTATAGATGAGCTTTTTGCCAAAAATACAAAGTCTGGCAGGTTGCGTTTTACAACCTCAATGAAAGAAGGGGTTGAAGGTGCTGATGTGGTTGTTTTAGCGGTTGGCACCCCGCCGCATCCGGTGACTAAAGCGGCAGATTTGAAATATATTTATGCGGCTGCTTTAGAATTAGCTGAATATTTAACCGGTTATACGGTTGTGGCAACCAAATCAACTGTTCCGGTCGGAACCGGAGATGATATTGAAACACTTATCTCTCAAAAAAATCCGTTTGCAGATTTTGACGTTGTTTCATTGCCTGAGTTTTTGCGAGAAGGTTTTGCCGTACATGATTTTTTCCATCCGGATAGAATTGTTGTGGGCGCCAATACGGAAAAAGCCAAAGAAAAAATAAAAGAGCTTTATAAACCTTTTGAAGGCCAAACCAAGATGTTGTTTGTAAAGCGCCGTTCATCTGAAACCATAAAATATGCCTCAAATGCTTTTTTAGCCATAAAAATTCATTATATCAATGAAATGGCCAATTTTTGTGAAAAAGCAGGTGCTGATATCAGCGAGGTTGCACAAGGAATGGGATTGGATAACCGCATAGGGGCAAAATTTTTGAACCCAGGCCCCGGTTATGGTGGAAGTTGTTTCCCAAAAGACACAATGGCAATGTCTTATATGGCCAGACAAAACGGTGTGGAAATGAGCTTGATAAACGCGGCAATTTCAGGCAATGCGCAACGCAAAAAAGAAATGGCGCAAAGAATTTTAGAGATGGTAAAAGGGATTGATAATCCCAAAATTGCCGTTTTAGGCTTGGCTTTTAAAAATGGAACGGATGATTGTAGAGAAAGTCCGGCATTAGAGATTGTAGAAGAATTAATCAGTCCGAAAGTTCAGATTGTAGCTTATGATCCAAAAGCCATGGGTGTTGCTTGTCGCTTGCTTGGAAATAAAATAGAATATGCCGATTCAATGTATCAGGCAGCGCAAGGAGCAGATGTTGTGGCTTTGTTAACAGAGTGGGATGAGTTTAGAACACTTGATTTAGAACAATTAAGCGCAATCATGCAGCACAAAAAGATTGTAGATTGCAGAAACTTGTTAAACAAAGCAGAAGTCGTTGCAAAAGGCTTTGAATATCAAGGTATAGGAAAATAAAGAGCAAAGCAGACCTTGACAAAATATGAAAGAATAATATTTTAAGCAAAAAAAAGACAGAGGATATGAAAATGGACGTTATTTTAACAGGAGACAGACCAACCGGAAAATTGCATCTCGGACATTATGTCGGCTCATTAAAACGCCGTGTTGAGTTGCAAAACAGCGGTTTATATAAAGATATTTATATTATGATTGCCGATGCGCAAGCTTTAACAGACAATGCAGATGACATTAACAAAGTCAGAAACAACATTTCTGAAGTTGCCTTAGATTATTTGTCTTGTGGTTTGGATCCTAAAAAGTCTAACATTTTTATTCAATCACAAATTCCGGAATTATGCGAATTGTCTTTTTATTATATGAACTTGGTTACCGTTGCCAGATTGCAGCGTAATCCAACCGTAAAAAATGAGATTCAGATGCGCAAGTTCAACCAAAGCATTCCGGTTGGTTTCTTCACTTATCCGATAAGCCAAGCCGCAGACATCACGGCATTTAAGGCCAATATTGTTCCGGTTGGAGAAGACCAATTACCGATGATTGAACAAACCAGAGAGATTGTACGCTCATTTAACAGCACATATAAAGAAGTTTTGGTTGAGCCTAAAGCTGTTTTGCCGGAAAATGAATATTGTTCTCGTTTGCCAGGGTTAGACGGGGCAGCAAAGATGAGCAAATCTTTAGGTAACTGCATTTATTTGTCGGATTCAGCCAATGACATTAAGAAAAAAGTTCAAAGTATGTTTACAGACCCTACGCACTTGAGAGTAGAAGACCCCGGTCATACGGAAAACAACCCTGTATTTATATATTTGGATGCGTTCTGCAAAGATGAACATTTTGCCGCTTTCTTGCCGGCTTATAATAATTTGGACGAGATGAAAGCTCATTATCGTCGTGGTGGTTTGGGAGATGGAACGGTTAAAAAGTTCTTGAATGAAATTTTGCAAAACGAGTTAGGTCCGATTAGAGAAAGAAGAGAAGTTTTAGCCAAAGATTTGGGGGCGATTTTTGATATGTTGGAACAAGGCAGCATTAAGGCAAGAGAAGTTGCCGCTCACACTTTGGATGAAGTTAAAACCGCAATGGGCATTAACTATTTCAAAGGCAATTCTTTGCTGAAATAAATATATCAATCCAAAAACAAAAGAGGAGCGTATAAAGAATGCTCCTTTTTTGTTTTTTTTCAATAAATATTATTGTGCCGGAATTACGCGAGCTTCTTTACCATAAAGAAGATAGCATTTATCACCTGGTGTCATCAAAACATCATTACCTTGTGTAATGGTCATAACATTACCGTTTTGTGTTTTAACCACATATTCATAACCTTCTTGCTTGGAAAGTCCGCTTTGAGCGGCATCTCCGGCAATACCGCCGACAACGGCACCACCCAATGCGCCCAAAATTTTAGTTGTGTCATTGCCTCCGACCATAGAACCGGCCAAGCCTCCGGCACCGGCGCCGGCAATCATTCCAACATTATTATCACTTCTGACTACAACCTGACGCACGCTCAAAACCGTGCACCCCATGGCGCGACCAACTTGACGCACACCGGATGTTGAATAATCATTAGCACCGATATTTGAGGTGCAAGCTGCAAGAGTTAGAGCCAAAGGTAAGGCTAATAAAGCAATTTTTTTCATTTGAGAACTCCTCCAAAATTAAATTATTTTAATTTTATACAGCAAATAACAATTGTCAATGCTAGACAAATAAATTCAAGTGATATATATTCTAAAACGCTTTTAATAAGTAAAAAGTTTTAAATTGTAAAAATTGAGGAAAATAATAAGGAATATACAATGTTAAAGAGAACAAAAATTGCAAAACTTATGCAGGCTGAAGCGCCGATGGAAGAAGTTTTGGTCAAAGGTTGGGTTAGAACTCGCCGCGATTCGAAAGATTTTTCGTTTATAGAAGTTAATGATGGTTCATGTCTCAAAAATATACAAGTAATTGCCAATAATACCCTCAATAATTACAATGACGTCAAAAAATTGAGCACCGGTTCATCATTAGCGGTTAAAGGTGCTTTGGTTCCATCTCAAGGAGGCAGTCAAAAATATGAAATTGTTGCCAAAGAAGTGGAAGTTTATGATATTGCGCCTGATGATTATCCGTTGCAAAAGAAAAAACACACGGATGAATATTTGAGAACGATTGCGCATCTTCGTCCGCGTACTAATAAATACGGTGCGGCTTTTCGTGTCCGTTCAGAATTATCATATGCCATTCACAAATTTTTCCATGACAGAGGATTCCGCTATGTTCACACACCGATTATCACAGGTTCGGACTGTGAAGGTGCCGGCGAAATGTTCCGCGTCACCACTTTGGACATGGAAAACTTGCCGAGAACAAAAGACGGCAAAGTAGATTATAGCCAAGACTTTTTCGGTAAAGAGGCTCATTTGACTGTTTCCGGACAATTAAACGGTGAGATGTATGCACTTGGTTTGGGCGATATTTATACTTTTGGTCCCACATTTAGAGCAGAAAACTCCAACACCACACGCCACGCTGCAGAGTTTTGGATGATTGAGCCGGAAATGGCTTTTGCCGATATTTATGATGATATGGATTTGGCAGAGGATATGGTTAGATTCTGTGTCAAACATGTTTTAGAAAACTGCCGTGATGATATTGAGTTGTTTGACAAGTTTGTTGAACCGGGCTTGATTGCCAAATTAGAAAACATCATCAACAACGGCTTTGCTCGCATTACCTATGCTGAAGCTATTGAGATTATGCAAAAATCCGGCGAACATTTTGAATATAAACCCGAATTTGGTATTGATATGCAAACCGAGCACGAGCGCTTTTTGGCTGAAAAACATTTCAAACGTCCGGTCATTGTCAGAGATTATCCAAAAGAGATTAAAGCCTTTTATATGCGTTTGAATGATGATGGCAGAACCGTTGCCGCCATGGATGTTTTGGTTCCGGGTATCGGCGAGATGATTGGCGGTTCTCAACGTGAAGAACGCTATGATGTCTTGGTTCAAAAAATCAAAGAAATGGGCATGAAAGAGGAAGATTACTCTTGGTATCTGGATTCTCGTAAGTTTGGTTCAGTTCCGCACGCCGGATTTGGTTTGGGCTTTGAGAGAATGATGATGCTTATAACAGGTATCGGAAACATCAGAGATGTTTTGCCTTTCCCCAGAACACCAAAATCTATTAATTTTTAAAGTTTAAAGAGAAAATATGAAATACTTTTTATCAACATTGCTATTGTTTGGACTATGGAGCTTTGCTGTTGCGGCTACAGAGAATAATCCAGAAATAAGCAGTGTTGATAAAACTGTATCTAAAACAGGAGTCTCTTTAAGGCCAGAGGCTCTTCAAAGCTTAAAAAAAGCAAAGCAAAATTTGCAAGCAACGTCAGAAGATGGCTTTTTTAGTGAAAATCCGGTGAATTTATTACCAGAATGTGGAAGCAAACGCTTAAGCAAATCTGTGCTTGATAAAATAGAAGAATATTACAATAAAAAAGCAGATAAAAGTATTATTGAGATAAGACAGCAGAAATTATTGCAAAGAAGATTAAAAAATTTTATTGAAGTAAAAATAGAAAATTTAGTTCCTGAAGATAACAGAAAAGTTGCCGATAAAATAATATCATATAAAATAAATAACGGCATAACGGAAGATAAAATGCGTTTGTGCAAAAGTGCCAAACCAGATGAGATATATTTGCTGATTTATCCAAAAGGTAGTGATTATTTAATAGATATCATTGATATAAAAGAAAATTTTCCAAGAGAATTTACATCCGTATATAATTAAAAAAAAAGTTGATTTGTCTTTAAATTTGGGGCATAATCCTCAGATACGAAAGGAAAGAGGCGATATATATGGGAAAAGAGCTTATTTTAAGAAAAACGGTAGCGTTGCCGGTTTTGGCAGAGGGAAATTCTCTAGCCGCTTATTTGGAAGAAATAAAAAAATTCCCAATATTAACGGAAGAAGAAGAAAAGTCTTTAGTTATAGATTTTCATCAAAACGGCAATTTGCAAGCAGCACAAAAATTGATAACATCGCACTTAAGATTAGCTGCGCGCGTTGCAATGACATACAGAAGATATGGTTTGCCCATGTTAGACATTATATCTGAAGCAAATATAGGTTTGATGCAGGCAGTTAAAAAATTTGATTTAGATAAAAAAGTGCGTTTGGCAACCTATGCCGTATGGTGGATAAGAGCCGCTATTAATGATTATGTTTTAAGATCATGGTCTTTAGTCAAAATTGGAACCAAAGCTGCTCAAAAGAAACTTTTTTATAATTTAAATAGAATAAAGTCGCGTTTGGGCTTGTATGAAAACAAAGAATTATCTCCGGAAGTTGTGCAAAAAATTGCTCAAGAATTGGTTGTTGATGAAGCAGATGTCAAGGAGATGAATTGCCGTATGATTGGGGATAGTTCTTTAAACGTCTCCGTTTCCGATGCAGAGGATGATTCTTCAGAAAGAATGGATTTTATTGTAGATAAAAGCCAAAATGTTGAAGAAAAAATCAGCTCAAAGCAAGAAGTTCAATTTAAAAAAAGAATTTTATATGCTTGTTTGCAAAAATTAAATGAGAGGGAGCAAGAAATAATAAAATCAAGAATGCTTTCAGAAAAAGAAATAACCTTGGAAGAACTTGGAACAAAATTTAATATCAGTCGAGAACGTGTAAGACAGATTGAAAAAAAAGCTTTTGAAAAGCTCTCTCATTTTGTAAAAGAAGAAATGGAAAAATATAAAGATTAATATGTTAAAAACAAAAGGGTGTAAAACAATTGCAAAACACAGAAGATAAAATAGACTATATATCATTTTTGAAAAGTGATTCTTATTTGGAAGGAGCCAGACAAAGAATGAATTTGCGTCTGCAAAAACTTCGCAAAAAAGAAGAAGAGGTTGTTTTGCAAAGAAATCAAAATACCAACAGCAAAAATTAGCCCAACAAAAAAAAGCATCGTTTGATGCTTTTTTTATATCTGAAATATGGAACATACGGATATGACAAATTTTTTTCAAGATATTACAGACAAGTTAAAATCTGCAAATATTGAAGACCCAAAACTTGAAGCAAGGATGATTTTTGCTTTTGTTTTGAATAAAGATGCAAATGACTTTTATTTTTCATGTCCGGAGATAACAGAAGAAGATAAGGCTGCAATTTTAAGAATAGTGCAAAAAAGAACAGAGCATTTCCCTTTATGTAAATTGTTAGGGACAAAGGGTTTTTATAAATATGATTTTGTTGTTAATGAAGATGTTTTATCCCCAAGACCGGATACGGAAATATTGGTGGAGGCCGCAGTCAGAATAATGAATGAACATGGGTTTGAAAGTTTGCTGGACTTAGGAACAGGAAGCGGATGTATTCCATTGTCAATATTAGGAGATGTAAAGGGAGCAAAAGCAACGGCGGTTGATATATCTCAAAAAGCTTTACAAGTTGCAAAATTGAATGCGCAAAATTTGAATATGGAGAACAGAATTAAGTTTGTTCAAGGGAGCTGGTTTGATGAAGATATTGTTCTAAAACTTGAAAAAAAATATGATGTAATTGTATCAAATCCGCCATATATACCAAGCCAAGATATATTAAATTTGTCAATAGAGGTTAAAAATCATGATCCGTTATTAGCCTTAGATGGCGGAGAAGATGGTTTGGATTCATATAAAAGAATTGCGCAAATTTCAAAAGAAATTATATCAGACGGAGGATTTATTCTTTTGGAAAGTGGTGCAGGACAAGCGCAAGATATTGAAAAAATATTTGAAAAAGAAGGATTTATGAAGTATAAAATTTTAAAAGATTATGCAAATATTGAAAGATGTGTAATTTTAAAAAAATAATTGCAATTAAAAAAAATCTCTGTATTATCTTCAAAAGAAATGATAATGTAGTTTCATAAAGATGCTTTTTATTTTTTTGTTTTGCATCTGATTTTTTTTCTCAAAACAAAATGAAAATTTTTGGTTTCCACAGAGCTTTGGAATTTTTTTCAAAGTGTATAATTTGGTATGAAAACGTATGAAAAAAAATAACAAGTACAGAAATAATAATTCCAATCAGGTATATTCATTAAATTATAAGTTTGACAGTATGAGCATAGCCGGAAAAATAAGCGGAACCGCGTTAGATTTAATCAAAAAATATAATGAATTGGCCAAAGAAGCTCATGCTAACGGAGATATTGTTACATCAGAAGTTTTTAAACAATATGCAGAACATTATCGCAAAATTGTAACAGAGATAAATGAGAAAAAAAATTCTCAAAAAGTTGTTGCTTTTCCAAAGGTTGATAATTTGCCGACAGAAGAAGAAAATAATATAGAAAAAGAGTTTGATATAATATCTGAACAAAGTTCTGAAGATATACATAGTTTGGTTGCCGCTGAGTTAGAAGCTCCGATAGAAAAGGAAAACATGGAAATATCAAACAAAAAAGAATTTAAAGTTATTGAAATTTCAGAGCCGGTTGCACAACAAGAAACAGCCGAAGATATTTCTGATACCAAGCAAAGAATTACCAAGCCAAAAGCGCGCCGCATTTCTCGCAAAAAAGCTGAAGTTACTATTGAAAATAATAATGATGATTCAGCAAAGACAGAAGAAATTGCCATATAATCAGGTTTGGGAGGAGCCATGTTTTTTGCTGTAGCTCTGATAATTATTACGGCTGCTTGTTCTACCATCACGGTCAGAACGCTTGTCGGTTATTTTGATATCCGTTTTATATGGAAGTTTATATTATCAGCAACGGTTGTATTGAGTTGGTTATCACCGTTGCTGATTAATTATGCGCGCAAAAAATTATCCTTATCGGGAGAAATATATGCCGGACTATCCAATTTTGGTTATTTTTTGTTTGGTCTGGTCTTTATTTTATTTATAGTTTTGTTTGCAAGAGATGTATTATGGTATTTTGCATACGGCATTTCAAAAATTTTTGCCAAAGAAACGTCATGGTTAAATCCACAAAATTTACAGAGTTTAAAATATGCCAATATAGTTGCTGTTATAATAAGTTTTGCAATTGGAATATATTCGGTTTATGCGGCAAACAAGACGCCTGATGTTAAAGAAGTATTACTCACTTCAGATAAAGTGAGAGAAGATGTTAAGATTGTTCAACTTTCCGATATTCATATAACCCGAGCCATGTCATTAAAAAGGCTGCAAAAAATTGTGGAAAAAACCAACGCCATATTTCCGGATGCCATAGTTTTGACCGGAGATATAATTGATGACAATGCCTTGTTGTTAGATAAATATTTTGCAGAATTAAAAAAATTAAAAGCCAAAGACGGTGTATTTTTTGTAATTGGAAATCATGAATATTACAACGGCATAGTTTTTATCTTAAAAAAGATTCAAGAAGCAGGAATTGAAAATCTGCACAATTCAGGTAAGTTATTAGCAGGCAAAAATATTTATATTGCCGGAGTTCCGGATAAATCAGCCGCATTTGTAAACCCATATTTTGCTATTGATGTAAAAAAAGCAGCAAAGAGCAGTAAATATGGCGAATATAAAATTTTATTATCACATAATCCGCAAATTTTCCAAGATGAAAACGCGCAATTGTTTGATTTGGTTTTGTCCGGCCATACGCACGGTGGACAGATTTTTCCGTTTAATTATTTGGCAAAAAAAGCCAATACCTACTTGGCCGGATTATATGAAAAAGACGGCAAAAATTTGTATGTATCTAGAGGTGTAGGTTATTGGGGCCCGCCAATGCGTTTATTTGCGCCGTCAGAAATTACGCTCATAAAAATTAGTCCAAAAAAATAATTTGAAGCACTTGAATTTTATGCCTCCCTCATACTATATTTTTATTAGATGAGAAAAGAGAGGTGTTAAAGATGGATTTTGAAAAATTAACCAGTAAATCAAAAGAATTGATGCAAGATGTTGTCAATATGGCAGCCAAATATAAACATCAATATATTTCAACGGAGCACTTGTTAAAAGCGTTGCTCACAATCAAAGATTCCAAAATCAAAGAATTAATAACCAAAGCAAAAGGAAATGTTGATTTATTGGAGGCAAAAGTAGATGAGGCAATATCTAAAATTCCGGCAGTAGAGGGAGATTCTGTACAAAGTCTGATGAATCAAGACTTTACGCGCGTGATGATGCAGGCAGAAACTTTGGCCAATAAAGCAGGAGATTCTTTTGTTACGCTAGAAAGAATTTTGCAGGCATTGAGCCTGACATCAGGGACAAAAGCATATGATTTGTTAAAAGAGTCCGGTGTTAATCCTGAGGCTTTAAATCAAGCCATAAATGATTATCGCAAAGGCAGAGTCGCCGATAGCGAGGATGCGGAAGATAATTTTGAGGCTTTGAAAAAATATACCATTGATATTACGGGCAAAGCAAAAGAAGGTAAGTTAGACCCTGTAATTGGTCGTGAGCATGAAATCAGAAGAACTGTTCAGGTTTTGTCTCGTCGAACCAAAAACAATCCGGTCTTAATTGGTGAGCCTGGCGTTGGTAAAACCGCAATTGTTGAAGGTTTGGCAATCAGAATTGTGAACAATGATGTTCCCGAAAGCTTAAAAGGTAAAAGATTACTTTCTTTGGACTTGGGCGCCCTGATTGCCGGAGCCAAATTCAGAGGCGAGTTTGAAGAGCGTTTGAAAGCTGTATTAAAAGATGTGGAAGCCGCAGAAGGTAACATCATTTTGTTTATTGATGAAATGCATACTTTGGTCGGTGCCGGAGCAAGTGAAGGCTCAATGGATGCTTCCAACTTATTAAAACCGGCTTTAGCCAGAGGGGAGCTCCATTGCTTGGGCGCAACCACTTTGTCAGAATATAAAAAATATGTTGAAAAAGATGCCGCTTTGGCAAGACGATTCCAAGCTGTTTTTGTTAGCGAACCCAGTGTTGAAGAAACAATTTCTATTTTAAGAGGAATTAAAGAAAAATTTGAGCTCCATCATGGAGTCAGAATTTCTGACGGAGCATTGATTGCCGCTGCCACATTGTCCAATCGCTATATTAGTGACAGATTCTTGCCAGATAAAGCAATTGACTTGATGGATGAGGCTGCAAGCTCATTAAGAATGGCCATCGATTCCAAACCGGAAGAATTAGATGAGTTAGACAGACGTATCTTGCAATTGAAAATAGAGCGAGAAGCTTTGAAGAAAGAGAATGATGCCAAGTCTAAAGAAAGATTGGAATTAATCGGCTATGAAATTTCGGGTTTGGAAGCCAAAGCCAAAACCATGGAGGACAAATGGAAGAGTGAAAAGAAAGTTTTGGCAGATTTAACAACCATCAAAGATAAATTGGATAAAGCTAAAATTGAGGTTGAAATTGCCAAAAGAGAAGGCAGATTCGAGCGTGCCGGAGAACTCCAATATAGTGTTATTCCGGAGCTTGAAAAACAAATTAAAGAAGCAGAGGCTCAAGAGAAAAAACATAGCTTTAGCGAAGTTGTGACCGAAAATGAGATAGCCACGGTTGTTTCAAAATGGACAGGGATTCCGGTGGATAAAATGCTTGAAGGAGAAAGAGAAAAGCTCGTCCATATGGAGGATTATCTTTCTAAAAGAGTGATTGGTCAAAAAGATGCCATTGCGGCAGTGGCTAATGCTGTTCGTCGTTCAAGAGCCGGAATTTCTGATGCCAAACAACCAATTGGTTCATTCCTCTTCTTAGGACCGACAGGTGTTGGTAAAACCGAATTAAGCAAAGCCTTGGCAGAGTTTTTGTTTAATGATGAAACAGCTTTACTTAGAATAGATATGTCTGAATATATGGAGAAACATAGCGTTTCTCGTTTGATTGGTTCACCTCCGGGATATGTTGGTTATGAAGAAGGCGGTGTTTTGACCGAAGCTGTTCGTCGTCGTCCTTATCAGGTTATTTTGTTTGATGAGGTTGAAAAAGCACATCCTGATATTTTCAATGTCTTATTGCAAGTGTTGGATGATGGCAGATTGACAGACGGCAAAGGTAGAACCGTAGACTTTAAGAATACCATAATCATCATGACCTCAAACTTAGGCGCGGAGATTCTTTCAACCGCAAACGGAGCAGATGACCCCAAAAAAGTAAGAGACAGAATTATGGATATTGTCAAAGCTTCATTCCGTCCGGAGTTTATCAACCGTATAGATGAAATTATCATGTTCCACAGGCTTGATAAAAGTAATATTAAAGAGATTGCTCAGTTGCAAATTGACCAAATTGAAAGACGCCTTGTTGATAAAAAAATCAAGCTCAAAGTCAATGATGCCGCCTTTATTTGGATTGTTAACAACGGATATGATGCAATTTATGGTGCAAGACCTTTAAAAAGGTTGCTAAAAAATCAAATTGAGAATAAATTAGCGCTGAAAATTTTAAATGGAGATATTGGAGAAGATGATACGGCAGAGATTATTGTATCCAATGGCTCATTAGATATTGTTAAAAAGAAAAAATAATAAGAAGTAAAAGACAATGAATGATTTTTATGACAACGCTTTAGAGGTTGCAAAAACTTATGATGTCAGCACAGAGCCGGATTCGCTCGTATTGTACAGCATAAGCTTTTTACCCAGCAAAGAGAATAAGATTCAAGCTTTTGAATATGTAAAGTCTCATCCGGGAGCAGTGATGTTAGATCACACACCTTGTGGAATAAAGATGATGGATATGGGCTTGGAAAATGGTCGTTGCAATTTGAATGAAGAAGAAATTGCTTATTTATGGAAAGTGGCTTCAAAACGCCTATTGCAAGGAGCCAAAGGAAATATAACCGCATTTGTGAAAAATGCGGATGAAAGAAGTGTTTTCAGAAGCATGGAATTGCCAACTATTTTAGCAAATGAAAATATTTTAACCATTAATGGTGAAGATAAATTTGAGTTTGCAAAAAAGAATTTTTCATAAAAAAAACAAGTATTAAAGACAAGGAGCAATAGATGATTAAATTTATTGCTCCTTTTTTTATTTAAATTTGGCACGGATTTTGCATTAAAATAAAAGAATACTTTTTATGAGGATTTGAGCAATGAAATTAAATGAAACCAACAACATAAATTTAGCCGCATTGTTTGGCAAATTAACGTCTCAGACAAATTTTACGTCAATGGGAGAAGATAGTGCTTTTTCTGGCTTGTTAAATCAGATGCAGGCTAGTAAAGAAGCTTCTATACCCACAGAAAAAGAAGACGTAACAAAAGATGCTGCTCCTCAAAAAGAAAAAGTTGAAAAGAAAAATGAAAATGTAGAGAAAAAAGAGGCTTCAAAACCAGAAAAAAACAATAAGGAAGAAGTTGATTCTTCTGAAGAAGAAGCAAAAAAAGAATCAAAAACAGAAACAAAAATAGATGAAAAAGCTTTTGTTTTGATGGGCGAAGTTGTTCCTCAAACTCAGCAAGAAAATGTTGAAATATCTGAATTTGATATAGATGTGAGCGGTATGCAAATAAAAACAGCTGAAGGTGTAGAATTAAATTTAAGTGAGTTGAGTGCTTCAGATATTCAAAACATTCAAAATTTGGTGTTGCTCAATCCAAAGACAGGAGAACAAATAAACTTAAGTGGTCAAGAATTGTATGAAAAAATAAGCAAAGCTCTGGAACAATTTTCCGGTGTAGAGGATTCTACTTTTAATTTTGATTTTGCTTCATTAAATTTGGAAGTTCAGGAAACAAAAAACAAAGCTGTTTCCCAAATGCAAGGTGCAACTCTTCAGACAAATCAAGCAGAAAATGTTATCAAAGCAACACTTGATGCTGAAAATATTCAAATTTCAGATGCCAAAAAACAAATAGAAAGCTTGTTAAAAGATAAAGATGTGGAAATATCTGTAGATGTAAAAGAGGAAAAAAATTCCTACTTTATGCAAAGAGATTTGGTTAAAAATTCCATTGAATTGCAAGAAAATGCCAATTTTGTAAAACAGCAAGAAGCAGAAATTTCTACTCAAGAAAAAACAGTTTCACCCCAAATGCCAATAAATAATGCATCAACTTCACTTGGTTTTTCTGCAAATTCAGGAACAATCGCAATGCCGAATGAAGCAGTGGCTCAAAATATGCCTGAAAGTGTGGATGTAAAAGCCGTTTCAAATAATGTAAATTCATCAAGAGTACAAGGTGCGGAGGTATTGGCATTTGCTAAAGCAGAGCAAAGACAAAGTGTTCATGAGACGCTGAATACAAAAGATGTATACAAAGGTATGAGCAAAGAGGTTGTTGAACAAGTAAAAGTAAATATTACAAAATCTGCAGTTAAAGGTGTTAATAAAATAGAAGTTCATTTGAAACCAGAAGAATTAGGACAGATAGAAATTAAAATGCAAATAAAAGACGGAAAATTGCAAGCTCATATAATTTCTTCACGTCCGGAGACTATGGAAATATTGCAAAAAAACGCACAATCATTGGAACAAGCATTCAATGATGCCGGCTTAAGCACAGATAATAATAGTTTAAGTTTTAGTTTCAGAAATGAACAAGGTCAAACCCAAGGACAAAATGACAATTTAAGAAATTTCATTGGAAACATTTTTGAAGAAGAAACACAGTATGATATTATGCCGCAGGAGGCAGCAAACCAAGATTGGATATCAGAAAAAGGTCTAAATATCAGAGTGTAAATTGAGTAGGGAGAAGAGCCATGACAGATATTAGCGGAATTACGGGATATTATACCAATGGTACCAACAGTACCAATAGTAGTTCTCAGCAGCTTTCAGCTGATATGAACACATTTTTGACTTTGCTGACAACTCAATTGAAGTATCAAGATCCGATGGATCCGATGGATACGGCAGAATTTACCAACCAATTGGTTCAATATTCAGCAGTTGAACAATCCATCCAAACAAATGAAAAGTTAGATACGCTATTATCATTAAATATAGCAAATTTGGGTGCGCAAGCAGTTTCATACATTGGAAAAACAGCTCAAGTATTAGGAGATGTTATGCCGTTAGAAAATGGCAAAGCCAAAGCAACATATACACTAGATAAAGATGTTTTAAGCGCCACCATAACCATAAAAGATATGAATGGAAATATAGTTTATACGGAAAGCGTGGATAAAACAGCCGGAACACATGAATTTACTTGGGACGGAAAAGACAAAGACGGCAACCAGTTAGAAGACGGGGCATATCAAATTTCCGTATCCACAACAGTTGCCAGCGGAGAGTCCAGTGCGCAAGTAACAACAACCGTATTTGGCCGAGTTACCGGTGTGGCAAGCGATGCTAATAATGTATATGTTGGCTTAGGTGATGCCGTAACAGCTCAATTAGGAGACATAGTCACCATCAGAAATGATGACTATTTTGACAAAGTCGACGGTGGAGATAATTCCGGAGAAGGTGACGGAGAAGGAAGCGGTGGAGAAACACCGGACGGAGGAGAAGAAGGAGAAACTCCCTCAACCGAGACAAAATCTTATTTTGGATAAAAAAACTTTAGGAGAAAAACAATGAGTCTTTTTGGTGCAATGCAATCAGGAATATCTGGAATGAATGCTCAGTCCAATGCCATGGGAGCAATTTCAGATAATATTGCAAACGTCAATACAATAGGATACAAAGGAACAAGCGTTGCTTTCCAAACACTTGTAACCAAACAAGTATCATCAAGTTATTATTCACCGGGTGGTGTGCAACCTGTGTCCAAACAAGGAGTAAATGTACAAGGTTTACTTTCTTCCGCATCATCTTCAACATCTGTAGCAATATCAGGAGATGGTTTCTTTGTAGTGAATCAAGCAGCCAATCCGGGAGAAGGTGATACCTGGGCATATACCAGAGCCGGAGATTTTGGTTTGGATAGTAATGGATATTTGGTCAATACCGGAGGCTATTATGCTCAAGGTTGGCCGTTATTACCATGGGATAATAATCCAAATGCCAGCATTGTAGATATCAATGGCGTGAAATATATGAAAGCTTATTATGCTGCAGATGGTTCAACGGTTTATGTAAACGACAATGTTGTAGATAAAAATAACTTGCAACCCATAAATCTTGCTTCTATTGGAGGAACGGCTAACGCCACACAACAATTGAGTTTTGGAGCAAATTTACCCTCCGGAGATCCGATTTATGATCCTTCACAACCGGATAAGGGTGGAAAACACTCTATATCAGCCTTGATTTATGATAGTTTGGGTAATTCAAGCAACTTGAGTATTACTTATACAAAAGAATCAAGCAATGGTTGGGGAATGTCTGTTAATGTTCCGTCAGGAGCTGCAAATATTACCTTGTCAGGCAATTATGAGACAAGTGATGGTGGTACATCAGATGTATATTATGCGGCAGGCCAATTAGAATTTACATCAGTTCCAAGCAACGGTTCAAGCATAACCATAACAGATGAAGCAACTGGCAAAAATTATATTTTTGACTTTTTGAATGCGGGAGAATTGCCTCCGGTCGGAGATGCAGACAATATTCATATCGCCGTAGATATTCAGACAGGTATTATATCTGTATCAGATTTTGTAGAAAAATTTAGCGAAGCATTACAAAGCAATTTGCCAAGCGGAGACAGATTTAGCGCAAGTGAAAACAGCATCCAAATTGTGCAATCAGTTGCCGGAGGAGCTTTAACAATTAATGCCAGCAAAACCATGGCTTGTGTACAATCAGCAGCCAACCCTGTTCCAGAAACAGGAATTGCAACCGGTATTTTTAATATTCCGGAGATTGATGAAGATATTAAAAACTGTGCCCGATTTGATTTTACTTCAAACACATTAGCAGACTATGCAGATCAAACATTTACCATTAACGGAACAACCTTCACCTTAAAAAATGGTGGAGCCGCAGGTCCAAATGATATTGATATTTCAGAAGCTGTTAGTGGAGCCAATGTTGATATCAGTACTTTGGTAGAGTTAGTTGTTAACGGTATAAAATCGCAAGTGGCAGAACCAGATAGGTTTGTAGCCAGTGGTAACAGTATTGAAATTTATCCGACTTCAACCGGAGATGCCATTACGGTAGATTGGAACAGTTTGGCAGGTGTGAGCGGAACATTACGCAACAATGGTGGAGCTTGGGTAACAGGCGCTGGTGTTGCAACCGGAGAATATACAATAGCCAACCAATTTACCACCAACGGAATTAGCATTGAAACCGGTTCAATGGTTCCGGCAGTTAGATTTAATTCAGATGGTACACCAAAATATTTTTATGTAGATGATATGGCTATAGAATGGGCCAATGGTGCAGAAAATATGAATAATGATTATAATGAAGGTACCTCCATTTCAATTAGCATGGGTAATGTTGGAACCAATGATGGCTTGACCAATTTGGCAGGAAACTTTACCACTAACTACATCAAACAAGATGGCGCAAAATTTGGTAGCTATGCCGGTGTAAGCGTAAGTGAAAACGGTGTTGTGACAGCCTTGTTTGATAATGGAGAAACCAGACCGATAGCCATTTTGCCTTTGGCAACATTTGCCAACTCAAATGGTTTAGAGGCCTTAACCGGAAACGTATGGATAGAAACAGATTATTCAGGACAACCCATGTTAAGACAAGCCGGAACAGGAGGTGCCGGAGAAGTTACCGGAAATGCATTAGAAACATCCACGGTAGATTTGGCAACAGAATTTTCAAATATGATTGTAACGCAGAGAGCTTATTCAGCATCTACAAAAATCATAACTACCGCAGATGAAATGTTAGATGAATTAACCAGATTAATCTAATAAAAAAGATAAATTTTTCCTAAAGTTGAGCCCCGATAATCGGGGCTCTTTTAATATATATTTATGTCTAAAGCTGTGAATATTTAAAAATAAGGTTTAACTAAAAATAATTTTAAGTTATGTATAAATGCAGGGAAATATTTTTATAAACAGGGCAAAAGCCCATTATGGGGAATATAAAGTGAATAACTTTTGGCAAATGATTAAAAATTTGTCACCGGGAAGATTGATATCTTTGGCGGCAATATTAATATTTTTGATTAGTTTTTTTGCATATATAATAATGCAAGTAAACACGGTTGAATATTCTGTATTATATACGGATTTAGAGTTAGAAGACGCCAATCAGATAGTTTCACGTTTGGAGGCAGCCAACGTAAAATATAAATTAAACAACAACGGGACAGAGATTTTGGTTCCCGTAGATCAAGTTAACAGAATGCGGTTAGATACGGCAGAGTTGGCATTAGCATCCAAAGGCTCTAATGTCGGATATGAAATTTTTGACAATACAGATGCGTTAGGCTCAACCAACTTTGTGCAAAATATAAACTTAATCAGAGCACTTGAGGGCGAGCTTGCACGGACGATTCGTTCTGTTGACAATATAAAAAGTGCCAGAGTGCATTTGGTTTTGCCTAAAAGAGAAATGTTTTCAAGGGAAGAACAAACGCCTTCAGCTTCAGTTGTTATTAAGACAAAAGCAGGGACGTTGACCTTAAAAGAGATTCAATCCATTCAAAAATTGGTGGCAGCGGCAGTGCCAAAATTGGATGTAAAGAATGTATCCATAATAGATAGTTCAGGCAAATTATTGACAGACGATTCGGAAGACAAACAAAGTGTTGATAATGCCACAAATGAAATTATTCGTCTTGATCAAGAAAGAAAATTAACCAAAAGCGTTGAAGATATGATGGAAAAAGCTGTTGGCATGGGCAAAGCCAAAGCCAGAGTTAATTTGGAGATGGATTTTGATCAGGTTGTGACAAATGAGGAAATATATGATCCGGATTCTCAGGTTGCACGTTCTCAGCAAACGGTGACGGAGAGTTCCGTTGCCAATGAAGAAAACAATCCGGTAACGGTTTCTCAAAACATCCCCAATGGGGACACCATTACCCAAAGCGGCAATGTTGTTTCACAAAGCACAAAGTCTGAAGAAACCATCAATTATGAAATATCAAAGACCATAAGAAACAAGGTCAAAAATGATGGCGAGATTAAAAGAATTACGGTTGCCGTGATGGTAGATGGTGTTTATGAAACAGATGAAAAAGGCAATAAAGTTTACCGTCCGAGAACAGCTGAGGAAATGGAAAAATTAAGAGCTTTAGTCAAGTCAGCCGTAGGATATGATGCCAACAGAGGAGATATGGTAGATGTAGAAAACATTCGTTTTGCCAGCATTCAAGAAGAAACAAGCAAAGCACCGGAAATCTTGATAATGGGCTTTACCAAAGCAGAGTTAATGAGAATAGCAGAAGGTCTGGGTGTTGCGGTAGTTGCCATATTGGTTATTATCTTAGTTATCAGACCGTTAATCAACAATGCGTTTGATAATGCGTCTCCGTTGAGTGATAACGGAAGGTTGTTAGGAGAAAATGCGGAAGATGATAATCTTTTATTATCTAATTTCTTAAATGAAGCAGAATCAGATATTGATGACTTGGTTAACTTGAACAAAGTGGACGGAAGAGTCAAAGTATCATCATTGAAAAAACTCAATGATATAGTAGAGAAAAATCCGGAAACAGCGGTTGGAATTATACGTAGTTGGCTCTATTCAAATGATGGCAACTAAGGAGAGAATAAATGAAGCAAAATGTGATAGATGATTTCAATATGCTGACAGGACAGCAGAAAGCGGCAATTTTAATGCTTTCATTAAATGAAGATCGATCAGCTTCATTATTTTCTTTAATGGATGATGAAGAGATAAAAGAACTTTCTGTGGTGATGGCAAGTTTAGGTAAGGTTAATTCAAATGTTGTAGAACAATTATTTGAAGAGTTTATTGAACGAGCCTCCAATAGCGGAATGCTGATGGGTACATATGAAAGCACGGAAAGATTATTATCCAAGGCTTTGGATAAAGACAGAGTATCTCTGATTATGGAAGAGGTCAGAGGACCGGCCGGCCGCACAATGTGGGATAAATTGGGCAATGTGAACGAGCATGTTTTGGCAAATTATCTGAAGAATGAATATCCTCAAACCATTGCTGTTATTTTATCAAAAATCAAAGCAGAACATGCGGCAAAAGTTATAGCTTTATTGCCTGAAAATTTTGCCATGGAAATTGTAATGCGAATGCTCAGAATGGATTCTGTTCAAAAAGAAGTGTTGGATGGTTTGGAAAAGACCTTGCGCAAAGAGTTTATGAGCAACTTGTCAAAATCTTCAAGAAGAGATTCTTACGAGCTGATAGCAGATATTTTCAATTCATTGGATAGAAATACCGAGACTCGATTTATGGAAGCTTTGGAAGAAAGAAACAGAGAAAGTGCAGAACGCGTAAAATCATTGATGTTTACATTTGAAGATTTAATCAGAGTAGATTCTCAAGGTATTCAAGTATTGTTAAGAAATGTAGACAAAGACAAGTTGGCAATAGCTTTGAAAGGGGCGTCAGACACCATCAAAGATTTGTTTTTCAGTAATATGTCAACCAGAGCCGGAAAAATTATTAAAGAAGATATGGAGGCAATGGGACCTGTTCGCTTACGAGATGTTGAGGAGGCTCAACAATATATTGTCAGCACCACCAAAGAGCTTTCAAATGCCGGAGAGTTGGTCATTAGTGAAGGTAAAGAAAGCGATGAGCTGATTTATTGATGGGTGTAAAAATTAATGTCTAAATTTCAAAAATTTCAGTTTGATAATTTTATAATAGATGATGAAACGCCCCAATATGAGGAAAGTTGGGAAAATAATCATATTCATATAGAAGATGAGCAAGAAGAAGTTTTGGAAGATTTTCAGAAAGAGCCTGAACCAGAAGAGATAACCAAACAAGAAAAAATACAAGAAGAACCAAAAGAAGATGAACAAATTATAACTTATCGAGAAGATGAAGTTTTGGAAAAGGAGAAACAATCCAGAGAAGAAGGAAAACAAGAAGGATATCAAGAAGGGTATCAAAAAGGTTTTCAAGAGGCCAGTCAAGCAAAAGAAAATATGCATAATATGCTTTTAGAAAATATAGAAAAAAATTTTAAAGAATTTTTTATGTTCTATAAAGAAAGTGAAGAAAAGAATAATTTTGAAAATAATGTGATAGAAGTTTGCAAAGAAATTATTCAAAAAGTTATTCCCGTGATGGAGCAAGACACAGCCAAAGATATAATAGCAGATTTTTTAAATAAAAATTTTTCAAGTTTCAAGTCAGAGGCCAAATTATCATTTTATACGCATCCGGATAACATAAATTATATGCAAGAAGTTGTCTTAAATTTGGCCAGAAAATATGATTTTGAAGGTAAAATTTCTTTACATAAAGACGATACAATGTCTATTTCAGATTGTCGAGTATTATGGGACAATGGCGGGATAGAAAGAAATTCTGTAAAAACACTGGACAAGATAACAAAAATACTTGATTCTAATGAAACACAGAAAAGTTAAAAAGAGGGGAAGAATATGGATAAAAATTTAGAATTAGATGAGATGAATGAGGCAGGCACCGAGGGTGAAGAGCCGATTTTGCGCACTCAAGAAAATATAGATAACTTTAACATTCCAAGCTCAGTCAATGACTTGGAGGCCGTATATGAGATTCCGGTTAAGGTTTCAGCCGTTTTGGGCAAAACCAAAATGAAGGTAAGTCAGCTGATGAATTTGAACAAAGGCGCAATTATAGAGTTGGACAGAAAAGTTGGTGAAGCTATAGATGTATATGTGAACAACAATTTGGTTGCCAGGGGAGAAGTTGTTGTGGTGGATGATAAATTGGGTATTACCATGACAGAGGTTGTGAAAGCAACAAAATAAGAGGAATAGACCGTGGAACTATTAATCATTGGAACATTAAACGGACAGATAGGTGCGGCAAGTAAAATTGCCATAGCACAGGGCGGACACGTTTCTTTGGCAGATACGGAAGAAAAGGGTTTGGAGATTTTGCGCTCAGGCAAGTCTATAGAACTGGTGATGATAGATGTTAAATTGGATGTATATAGCTTCATTCAATCTTTGCAGACGGAAAGAATAAATGTTGTTGTTGTGGCGTGTGGCGTTGCCAATGATTCAAGTTTGGCTGTTAAAGCCATTAAAGCCGGAGCTAAAGAATATATTCCCCTACCACCTGATCCGGAATTAATCGGCGCGGTTTTAGCAGCAGCCACCAGAGAAAATCACGCTCTGATATACGGGGACAAAAAGACGGAAGCTGTTTTGAAAATGATAAAACAAATTGCGCCGTCTGAAGCCAGTGTCTTGTTGACCGGAGAATCAGGAACCGGTAAAGAAATTTTTTCTCGTTTTATCCATGATAATTCAAAAAGAGCCAATAAAAAGTTTGTTGCAGTAAACTGTGCCGCCATTCCGGAAACCTTGTTGGAATCAGAGCTTTTTGGTTATGAAAAAGGTGCGTTTACGGGGGCAGTCTCCAGAAGAATAGGCAAGTTTGAAGAAGCCTCTGACGGCACGCTCTTGCTTGATGAAATTTCAGAAATGGATATAGGAATTCAAGCCAAATTATTGCGCGCTATTCAAGAAAAAGAAATTGATAGAATTGGCGGAAAAGCACCGATTAAGGTCAATACCAGAATTATAGCTACCTCAAACCGCAAGTTGGAAGAAGCGGTCAAAAACGGAACATTTCGCCAAGATTTATACTATCGTTTAAATGTAGTTAATGTCAAAATTCCGGCCTTAAGAGAAAGAACGGATGATATTATTGTTTTGGCAAAACATTTTGTAAAAAAATATTCCGAATTAAATGAGCTGCCGATGAAAGCGTTGTCTGCTGAGGCTGAAGCCAAACTGTTGAATTATTTATGGCCAGGCAATGTGCGCGAGTTGGAAAATACCATTCATCGCGCAGTGTTGTTGTCAACACAAGATGAGATTGAAGATACGGCAATTATCTTAGACGATGAAGATTCTATTATAGATAAGAGTAAGCAAACCCCAATAGAGCAACCAAGCGTTGCCAAAGTTGGGACAACGGTTGCAGAAATGGAAAGAACATTAATTATAGATACATTAAAACACACTTTGGGTAACCGTACGGTAGCGGCGCAAATTTTAGGAATTTCGATTCGCACATTGCGCAATAAGCTCAAACAATATGAAACTCAAGGTTTTGATGTAGGTTCAACTGAAGAATAGGTCACAGTAAAATAATGCAAAATAATATGTTTGGAAATAAGTCTTTTAAGGAAATGCTTGTCGGCGCAACCAAGCGTGGAGACTTGTTTTTTGCATTGTCTATTATTTTAATGCTGGTTATTTTGATTATGCCTTTACCGGCATGGTTGTTGGATATTGCTTTGGCTTTATCTATTACAATGTCATGCTTGGTTTTAATGACCGCAATTTTTATAGAAAAGCCAACAGAGTTTAGTGCGTTTCCTTTAGTCTTGTTAATTACAACCATGTATAGATTAGCCTTAAACTTGGCCTCAACACGTTTGATTTTATCTAAAGGTTATTTAGGGCCCGATGCCGCCGGAGAAGTTATTAAAGCTTTTGGCGGATTTATCATGGGTAATAACTTTGTTATCGGTGTGATTGTCTTTGCAATTTTGGTTTTGGTGAACTTTGTGGTTATCACCAAAGGTTCCGGTCGTATTGCAGAAGTGGCCGCCAGATTTGCATTAGATGCCATGCCCGGAAAACAAATGGCTATTGATGCAGACTTATCTTCCGGTTTGATTAATGAAGCCGAAGCCAAAAAAAGAAGAGAAGACTTATCTAAAGAAAGCTCATTTTACGGAGCTATGGACGGTGCCTCGAAATTTGTTCGAGGAGATGCCATCGCAGGTTTGCTGATTACGTTTATTAACGTGGTTGCCGGAATTATTATCGGTATGGTGCAAAATGACTTAAGCTTTGCCGAGGCAAGTTCAACCTATACGCAATTAACGGTTGGTGATGGTCTGGTTTCTCAGGTTCCGGCTTTAATTGTTTCAGTTGCAGCAGGTATCTTGGTTTCTAAGGCAGGTATGACAGATGCCACAGATAAAGTTTTGTTTGACCAAGTTGCAAATTATCCCAAAGCGTTGGGTATGTCATCTTTTCTGGCGTTGGCATTAGGAATGCTCCCCGGCACACCGGCCATTCCGTTTGTGATGTTGGCATCTTTAACCGGTGCAACGGCCTATTATTTAGACAAGCGTCAAAAAGAAGTTCAATCCAAGGCGCAAGAACTTATGGCTCAAGAAAAAAAGCAAGGAGCCGCAGCCAAAGCGCAAGAAGAACCAATATCAAATGTATTAAGAATAGATTTGATTCGTTTGGAAATAGGATACGGCTTGTTGCCTTTAATCAATGAAGAAACCAACAAAAAATTAACAGATCAGATTAGAGCCTTAAGACGAGCTTTGGCCGCAGAATTAGGTTTTGTTATGCCTTCAATTCGCATTCAAGATAATATGCAACTTGCCCCTAATGAATATAATATTTATATCAAAGAAGTAAGAGCAGGTAAGGGAGAATTAAGACCAACCCAATTATTGGTAATGGACCCCAGAGGAGAAAAAATTAATATCCCCGGAGAAGAGACATTGGAACCGACATTTGGCTTAAAAGCCATGTGGGTAGACCAATCTTATCGAGAAGAGGCCATGTTCAGAGGTTATACGGTTGTAGACCCTTCAACGGTTGTAACCACGCACATAACCGAGCTGGTTAAGGATAATATGCCTGAATTGTTATCTTATGCAGAGACGCAAAAACTGCTTGATGAACTAGATAAAGAACAACAAAAACTTGTAAAAGAATTAATTCCAAGCAAGGTCAGTTTGGGAGCGGTGCAAAGAATTTTGCAAAATTTGTTGCAAGAACGTGTTTCCATTAGAGATTTACCCTCAATTTTGGAAGGAATTTCAGAAGCAGTTACAACAACGCATAGTTTGATGATGATAACAGAGCACGTCAGAACACGCTTGGCCAGACAGTTGTCAAACGCATATGCTAATGAATATGGTGTAATATCATTAGTGACATTATCCCCCTCATGGGAACAAGCATTTGCAGAGTCAATTATTGGAGATGGTGATGATCGTCAGTTGGCAATGGCGCCGAGTAGTTTGCAAAACTTTATAAAAAAAGTCAGAGATGTGATGGAAGATTTGGCAGTAAAAGGAGAAAATCCGGTTTTGTTGACCAGTCCCAATATACGTCCGTTTGTGCGTTCAATTATAGAAAGATTTCGCCCAATGACAGTTGTTATGTCTCAAAATGAAATCCACCCCAAAGCAAAAATAAAGACGGTTGGTCAAATATAAAGAGGTGAGAGATGAAGGTTAAGAAATATCTTGTTTCCAACATGGCGGAAGGCTTTTTGCAAATAAAAGCCGAGCTTGGAGAAGATGCAATAATACTTTCATCAAATCAGACATCAGACGGTAAAATAGAAGTAACGGCCGCCATAGATGAAGATGAGGAAATTGAATTTTTTGCACAAGAAAGCAAAAGCATATCAACCAAACAAATATTTTCAGAATCTCATATTAGAGAATGCATGGAGTATCACCATGTTTTAGATGTTGTTTCTCAAAAAATTATGGCAACCATACGCCAAATTTCAGCAATAAAACAAGCAAAAACAGAACAAGAAGTGTTATCAGAAAGTTTGGCAAAATTATATGCATTTAATGATATTTTAGATAAAAGACAGCAAATAAAGATGTTTATGGGTGTTTCCGGCAGCGGCAAATCAACAGCCATAGCCAAAATTGCCACCCAAGCAAAATTTCAAAAGCAAACTTGTGTTATTATAAGTACGGATAATGTCAGAGCCGGAGCCAACAAGCAATTGGAAGCTTTTGCCAATATATTGAATGTTGAGTTTGTTTTTTGTTCCAATGCGCAAGATTTACAAAAAACAATCCAACAATATCAAAAGCAATATGACTTTATTTTAATAGATACACCGGGAATTAATCCTTTTATTGAAGCAGAAGTAAAAAGAGTATGGAAATTGGCGCATCAAGAAAATTGTCAAAAAATATTGACCATAGATGCAGGTAGAAACGCAGAAGAAGCTGTTGAAATAGCAGAAATATTTTCAGAATTGGGAGCCACGGCGTTATTGCCGACCAGATTAGATTTGACCAGAAGAATTGGAACGGTTTTATCTGTTGCGGCTTGTTGTGATATGAGTTTTTATGCCGGTAGTGTCAGTTCATCAATTGCGCATGGATTAGCCCCCATCACACCGCAAACATTGTCAAAGTTAATATTATCAGAATAAGGGACGAAAAATGGAAAATTTTGTTTCAGAAGAATTAAAAGTCATGGAAAAAGCCCCATTGAGCCGACGAGTGAAAAAAGGCAAAAATATGATAGCGGTGGCATCGGGCAAAGGCGGTGTAGGAAAAACATGGTTTTCTATTACGCTTTCTCATGCCTTAAGTTTATTAAGACAAAGAGTCTTATTGTTTGACGGAGATTTAGGTTTAGCCAACATAGATATACAATTAGGTTTAATGGCAAAATATGATTTAGGCAGCGTTGTTTCCGGTAGGTTAACCTTAAATCAAGTTGTTCAAACATATGACAAAGGCAGCTTTGATGTGATTGTTGGTCGTTCAGGTTCTGCCGGTTTGGCATCTATGCCCATAGGCAGATTGCAAATTTTAGGAGAAGATTTGTCATTATTATCTTCATCATACAATAAAGTCATTTTAGATATGGGAGCCGGTGTAGAAAAATCAGTGAGAATATTATCAGGCATGGCAGAAAAAATAATAGTTGTATGCACGGATGAACCCACCTCATTGACAGATGCTTATGCCTTTATCAAAATAATGACGTTGCAATATCCAAAATCAGAAATAAAAATAGTAATTAATCAGGCCAACACGCAAAGAGAAGGACAAAGAACGTATGAGACATTATTAAAAGCTTGTCAAAACTTTTTGAAAATAAGTCCGGCGTTGTTAGGTATCATCAGAAGAGATACCAGAGTAAGAGATTCAATTCGCAATCAAGTATCCATACTGACCAGATATCCCACTTCAGAAGCGGCGGAAGACGTGTTAGCGATAGCCAAAAGGTTGTTAGCAGATGGATAGTTTAATACCAGGCATATCTCAGCCTAGTATAACGCCCAACAAGCAAGAACAAGGTTTGAGTGCAGAAATTTCAAATTTGAAAGAAGAGTTGTTATCCAACTTAAAAGTTGGGCAAAGTTATTTGATAGATAATATCACTTTTGACAACAAAAATTATATGATATCCGGCAAGATAAATATTGCAAATTTACAAGAAAATATAGATATTTTGCTCAAACAAAACATAAATTTGCCGGCAGAACAAATTCAAGACATTCAGTTAAAAATCAGTCAAATATCAGATGACAGTGTTAAAGTAAATATCCAAAAAATCAATAATGAAGCCTTTAATAAATATATTTTGCAAAATGCTGAAGATGTGGCAGGCATAAATAATTCAAGCATAATTATAAGCAAGAGTAGCTCATTAGATGTTCAGAAATTTATAGAAATGCCGGTTTATCAAATATTAAGGCAAGTATTTGCAAAAGAAAATTTATCAACACAAGTTAATAAAATATTAGAAGAAAATTTTCAACATTCTAAGATTTCGGTAGAAATAGAGCAATTTGTGAACAGTAAAACCACGTCTTTAGAAAAGTTGTTTCCTCAGTTTGAAAAAACGGTAGAAAATTCCATAAGCAGAATAGGCTTAATCATAAAAAAAATTGCTCAGGAAACAAGTCAGCCTGAAGCAAATTTATCTAATTTAAAAGAAAATATAACCCAATTAAGGCAAGAAATTTTGCAATGGAAAAATATGCCTCTACCGGCTCAGGCCTATTCCAAGCCGGATAGCAAATTGTTGGCATTAAGAAGTTTTATTGGTAATTTTTTGCCGGAATCTGTTTTGCGCGTGGAAAATAATGCCAAAATATTATTGAAGGTGTCAGAAATTATTTTTCCGGAAGAAAAAATGGAGATTTATGCTGATAAGCTTATGGCCAGTCAACGGTTGGTAGAACATTTGCCAAAGTTTAGCCAAATTATGAAGTTGATGTTTATGAACAACCAGCAGGTGGAGAAAATAGAAGATATTTTCAAAAGCATATCTCCTCTAAACTCGGAGAGAGGAGATAAATTGGCACAAAAAATCATACAAAAATTTCCGACGGATAATGAGCAAATGTTATCCAATATGTTAAAATTCATCAAAGCCGGAAATGAAAAAAACATAGATTTATGGCTTGGCAAAGAGATAATGTCAGAGTTACAAAATTTTGGCCGAGAAGGACTTGAAGTTGGGCAAAAATTAACCGAATTTTTTCAAAACTCAATCAAAGAAACCTCTCAATGGAAAATTGTAGATATTCCGTTTTTGAACGGAGATGCCATTAATAGGATTCGCCTTGCCATAAAAAACTTTAAGGATGAAGAAAATAAAGCCAATCAAAGCAAGAAAAAACAATCGGCAAGATTTGTGGTAGATACAAACTTTAGCCAATTGGGAAATTTTCAATTTGATGGCTTTACGTTTAATAAAGAACGGCATTTTGACTTAATAATCAGAACCAATCAAGATATTCCGCAAGATTTGAAAAAAAATATTTTTGCCATTTTTAAAAATACATTGCATCAGTTGGAATATAAAGGCACAATAAAAATAAATATTAAGGAAAATTTTATAAAAATATATGAGAATGAAGAAAAAGAAGATGTCTTAAAACAAGGTTTGTATATCTGATGACAAATGAAAAAGAATATAACAAAGATGCGCTGGGATATTACAGAATTATAGGTGTTAGTCCGGATGCAGATGAGGTCATGATAAAAAACAGATATCATGAAAGGGCAAAAGTTTGGCATCCGGATCACAATAGCGGAGATAGCGCCAAAGAAAATTTTCAAAAACTTTCAGTGGCATATAAAATATTAAGCGATGAAAATAAAAGACTTTCATATGATTTATTATGCAGTGCATATTCTTTTAAGACATTTCCGGATATGAATATGTTAAAAATATTTAAAAATCAGAATGAAAAAGATGATTTTAATTTAAAAGTTATCAGTTTAAGCCAAGTAACGGGTAAGATAATAAAGCATAACATAAGCAAACAAGATAAAGTATGCAATTATCAAGAGGCAGTTCAAGAAGTTTTCAAAACATCTGTACACAACTGGCTTTGCGGTTGGTGGAGTATAAAAAGTATTCCTAAAAATATAAAGGCTATAATTGAAAACTATAAAAAAATTGGCTTAAATAGAGAAGAAAATTATCAATTATGGGTGCACAATGCCGTAGCATATTGGCAAAACAGACAATTGGGCAATGCATATATTTCAGCTGTTTTGGCAGGGCAATATGCCAATGAAGTGCAAAAGCAATTATTAAAAAAATTAATCATTAAATTAAAGGTAAAACCGCAATTTAAGCTAAAAGCATGGAACATGCTCAACTTAAAGCTCATTCAATTGATTATGCCCTTGGCGTTTTTAATAGTCATAATATCTCCTTTTTCTGCAAAATTTGTAACAGAAAGAGATTTGATGAGTTATTTTAGCAAAAAAAATGAAATAGAATATAACCAAGAGGTGCGCTTTTATGGAGGAAGAACAACCACAGACGACATGGTTGTAGCAAAGATTATAAAGTTTCCGGTAGATGTTCATGATACAAGTAAATTATATCATGTTGTATCAGATCAACAGGTGATGTATGGTCCGTCAGAGAGTTTTGATGTTATCAAAACCATAAAAAAAGGAACAACAGTTAGAATAACAGGAATTTCACCGGATGAAATTTGGTATAGAATAATGTTAGATGAAGGAGAAATGGGTTTTGTAAAAACAGAGTTTTTAAAAGCAGGCATAGGCAATAAAATACCATTTGGCAGCCAAATATACCAAAATGAATGACAAGAAAAAGATTGAAATTCAAAAAAAATATGATATAAGCAAAGCAACAAACAATTATTATGACTATTTTTAAGGTAGAAAAAGTCAGAATTTGTTTGCAATTAAATATTATTATTAACAAAAAATTTTAAGTAAAATGGAAGCAAAAAATTTAGAATTGCAAAAAAAATTTGATTTGTTTCAAATCGGTGATGTTATCTCAGGTATGGCTCAGAAAAAAGAAAAAGAAAAAATTTGGGTCAAATGTGTTGGCGGTGCTTGGGGATATATTCCAAAATCAACAATGCTAGAATATCAAAGAACTGGCGTAAACATTAAGCAAGAGCAAGAATATCAGTTTTTGGTAGATAATATTGATGAAGGTATTCCCGTATTAGAGCTCCCGTTATCAGAAATGTTAAAAAACAGCCTGATGAAAGGCAAAGTAAAAATAAGCACAAGTCACAAAGTTGTTATTTCTTTATATATAGATAACAAAGAATATTACGGCATATATACCATAAAGCCGGAAGATGCATCAATACTGCCTCTTAAAGAAGAAACAAATATTCTTTGTAAAAATATGGAGATGAGCACTTCAGATGATGTGTTTATAGTCAAAGAAATACAGCCGCTTATAAATCCGGAGAATAAGTCTGATCAAAATGCCATTCAGGATAAGCCAGAGAAAAAAGAACAAGTTTTTTCCATGCCGCAATCATGGACGCAAGAACAAGTTCTTGCCGCAGCCAAAGATGGAATAATATCTATCGGTGCAATGAAAATCGGTGAATATTATATTGTTACGGTTGGCAAAAATGGTAGATTCTTTTTTGAAGATGGTCGTTATGCTTTGCAAGATGAAACAGGTGATTTTTCTCAAAATTTATGGGAAGGTGACACCTATTTGGCCGTTGTGAGCTTTATTTCCGAATACAAAAAAATTTATATTAAGCTGATTCAACAGGTAGATAAAAGTTATATAGAACAGTTTAATAAGTTGCAAAATGTAGATTATCGTCCAATATTTTGCTCAAGAAAAACAAATTTTGTATGTATAAAGCACGGTTGTTTTTTCGGTGTAAGAAATGAAGAAGTAGTGTCTGCCGCAAAAGCGCAAAACTCATTAAACTGCTTTGAGCGATATTGGCTCGGGTTTTGTTATGAGGCAGATGTTACAAAAGGCCAAATCTTTTTGCAAAAAAATGATAATACGGAGTTTCCGGCTACCATAAAAAACAAACCCAAATACTTTTCCAAAGCCAATTATGCCATTTTTGAGGTTGTTAATATCCAAGCAACGGAAAATGGTACAATGGTTGAGGTTGATGTTAAATATTGTGATAACATTGAAAAATAAATAAAAAAAACTGCTTGAGGAAATGCTCAAGCAGTTTTTTTGCGCCTTTCATTTAATATTGATAAGCAAAGTAGGGGGAGGAAAAGCCTGTTTCCAAAAAATCAGATGTATTATCGAAAGATATTTCCACTGTTCCAGAATGATAAGAATAACCTTGTTTTACAGGAGTCAAAAAGGCTCCCCTGCTGTATAAATCTGCTGAAATCATATAATTATAATTTAGTCTATCATAAAAACTTTGTTTGCTAAGATAATCTTCCAAATCATAAATACTGGGGATGAACCAATCTCCGGCATTTGTACCGATGGTGGAATATTCTAAAACCTTCTTAACACTTTCGCATATTGACATTGAAATCGATATGTTTTGACAAGCTTCAGCTGTCGCTTGAGTATATTCTTTGCCACTGATTTGATGCTCTGTCTTTTTATTGGTCATCAAATAATCATAATCTTCTGCCGGAAGAGAAAATTTAAAGAATATTGCCCAATCCGGATTATGTATATCGTTAGGATAACTAGAGCGAATCAAAGCAATTCTTTTCTCAGGATTGCCTACAAAACCAATGAGCTCATAATCATCAGCCATCTCTTCTGGGATAATTGCGTCAAAACAAACTTTTTCTGAGGGATTGTTTTTGTTCACATATAACAAATCCCCAAAATTTTCACAATTCGTCTGCTTTCCTTCAATCAAACATATTGATGCAAAATAACTATCATTCCAATGAAGACGAAAACCCTCTTTGCATTTCGTGGCTTTGTACAATGTCTGATATCCTTCAGTTTCCCATGAAACACATTCTTTACATGTTTCATATTCTTCTGCCGTATGAATATTTCCATAATAAATGCTGTATGTATAATACATTTCTCTTTTGTAATAGTAGTAGGCATTCCAAAAACCTTCACCGCAATCATCAACACAATTTTTCACGCAGCGGCCGAAATCATCTTTTTCATAACCGCTTTTGCAAGAACCCAGCTTGAAAAAATTGCTCTCCGTACAATCATTAGAAACTCTGGTGCACATCGGGCAATCCATATTTTCCGGACAAGTTGTCATAAAATATTCAGATGTGTCGCAAGACCTGACAGAACAAGCCTGCTTACAAGAATTTCCGTCTGAAGACAATGTATATCCCGTGTTGCACTCATCAATCCGATATTTTTTCTCTCC
>CASFJL010000014.1 GCA_949295005.1 uncultured Pseudomonadota bacterium
GTCAGGCTTGGAAAGTTTTAATAAAATTTCCCAAGCCTGATAACCTTCAACGGTTTTTAAGGAAGTTTCTGTATATCGGCATTTGTGGAACGGACAGAAGATTTTTCCGTCTTGGTTACATCCGGCACAGTAGCTTCGCCCATCGCCGAAGTGCCATTTTGCGCGGGCAAAGATACGTTTTTTTCAGCTTCCAAAACTTCACGCAAACCACAATATTGATTGCGGAAATTTTCGGCAACGACCCAAAAATTAGAAAATAGCTCCTCGATTTTATCTTCCGTCAACGGAGCTTTGTCTTCACTTTCAGCCTCTAAAACGCCGTTCCATTCCAAAATGCCGGCAACGCCTAAGCCGATAAGTAAGAATTTGTCCGCCAAGGCTTCACGTTTACGCGGATTTTCTATGTTTTCGGCATTTTCATCACTAATACCGATATCTTTGTTGGATTTATAAATTTTAGCCAATTCGGCTAATTTTGAGTTCATATAGGCTTTTGCCTCATAAAAAACGGCGGAAGTGCAAGGTTTAACCTTAACTTTCACGCCGTAACCAATTTCAAGCCAATATGGCTCTTTTTGAATTTTTAATTTAAGCATCAATAGCTCTCCACATCATTGACTAAGGTTACAGTCATCATTTTGCCTAAATCTTGTTCTTTGGCTCCTTGAAAGTCATAAGAACATTCTATTCCCCCCGGACCATCAATAGAACGCTTAGGTTTTGGCAAATAAACTTCATGGCAAGAAATTACCAATTTCATTGAATCTGATAATTGGTAGCCAAGCTCAATATCTACCGGAGTACCGGCTCGGGCTTTATCCAATAGAATATTATCGGCATATTTGGCAGAAATACTTCCGGTTAGGCTTGCAACACCTAAATCTATGGCCTCAACTTTGCCGTCATTACGGATTGTTTCGATTTTTTCAAGATTATTAGAGTATGTGGCACTTGCCGAAGTGATATTAGCCAAGAGTTCACCGCCGCTTTTGATATAACCTTGAAATTGTGAAACTCTGGTATAGGCATAAACCTCGGCAGAGCTTTCAATCGTAGTTTCGGAGCCGCTTTCTCCCTGAGCCATAAGGTTGATTGTGGCTTGGGCTTCGTCGGAACGTGCAAAATTAAAGGCAATACTATTAGCTCGCACACCGGAAAAACGAATATATTGCGGTACTTCCGGCAAGCCAATCTCCAATGAATAACTTGGAATTGATGTTTTGCCGCTCTCAAAGGTATGAGTATAAACAGTTTCCTCGTTGGTTGTTGTCGGAGCTCCAAAAATAGCTCTTAACCAAACGCCAATATTGCGAAAATCAATCGGTATCGCCATATCGCCGTCAACATTAATGACATCCTGAAAAGGTTGTGTCGGGTCGCGACCTAATCCCAAAACATTTGATGAAACAAGACTTTGTTCACTATCAAGAGATGATGAAATAAAAGGTATTTGCCGATATCCGCTGTCCGGCAAAACGCCGTACTCACTTTCTTCGGCAATTAAAAGCTGGGCATTCCAGCCGTAAGCTCTGGACATATTAGCCTCCATTTTAAGGGGGATTCATAGCCCCCAACAAGTTAATAAAATTTGTTCTGCGCCGTCAGATTTTTGCAGGTGTAGTAATCTACATCAAAAAAATCTGACAAGCTGGGCGGATTTTAAGACTTGCCCTTTGGGTCTGTTTGCGGTCATCATCTAATTTGTCGCAAGCCTTGCAAATAGTCTCGCTATTGGCTGCGCCTTGCTCCGCTTATCTGATTGACCGCGAATCAGATTGAGAGCTGTGAATCCCCCTTAAAATGGAGGCCTTCTCCTATAATAAAGCGTTTGTGGTTGAATATTCTAAAACGACCGGAATGACGGCCGCTTTAATGTTTGGGGCTCCTTCGACATATTCTTCCAAAATTTCCGGTTGTTTGGGATATATATAATCGGTTAAGCCGTTGAGTTTATCTTCGCAACAGAGCAAAGTGCCGACTTTGACTAAGATTTCATCTAGTTTTTTATCGCGCACCTCTGATTTTGCGTCTTGAACAATAACTTCTAGTTCTGCCTCGTGATGAAAAATACACATTGGCGGCGATAAAATGACTTCCGGATCTCCTTGCTTGCCGTCCCTTAAAATCAAAATTCCATTTTTAGGTATAGCTTGCGGAGCAAGTTCATTTCGCTTAATTGTTATATCCAAGCTCTTAAGCCTTTCAAATAAGGCTGATAAAATTTGTTCACGTTTGCTCATTAGTCCTCCTTAAAAGTTATTGAATTTTTAGAATTTGATATTTTTTAACTTTTAGGTTTGGATTTTTGGCGCAGATGTATAATGAAATACATCAAGACAAAAGTTCAAAAAATAAAAGCTAAAAAATAAAAATTATGGAATTTGAATAATGTTTAAGGAGGACTACTCCTCCAATTCTGTAAAATTAAAGTTGGTAGCTTGTTTTGCCATTTTAGGCTTTCGGTTTCAAAGTTAATCAATTTGGGCATTTTTACTTGTGGCACTAGCCAGAAAGCAATTATTGTCTTGCGTTTTTGTTCGTGTACCAACAAAGAGGCTCCGTGTGAACGATAAACAAAACGTAAGCGAATACCTTTTGAACGCTCATAAAGTTCAGGAGTAATTTTACGTCCGCGTATTTTTTTGGGAATAACCGGAGTTGGAATAGCAAGCCAAAATCCGTCATTTCCTCGAATTACCAGCCCAAACTCAAAACTCTGCATAATTTTTTCAGCTTTGGAATAGATATGTCCGGCGGCATTTAAGCTACTTTTTGATTTTGGGTAGATATCGCCTCGCCAAGTAAAAGCTAAACGAGAGCCTAATCCTGCCGATTTTACTTGCGTTCGCATACTTTCTTTGAGTTGGTTTGTTGCGAGAGATACGCCTCTGGTAACAGCTATTTCAGCATTTTTTAGTTCTTTTTCGAGATATTCGGTTAATTTTCCGCTTAAACTGGCTTCTAATCGCATAAAACTTCACATACCCAAATTAGATTATTTGTGTCTTTTATAGGCTCTTGGCTGACGGTATATGCAATATCATCACAATAAATAACGTCATCTATTTTCAAATCAGGGGCATCAGATATTCTGATTTTCATAGTATTAGTTGCTGTGTGGGCTTGAGAAAAGCCCACACTCACAACCATATCGGGACGCAAGAGAAAAATTAAAACATCTTTGTCTTGATATTTTCCTGCTTTTCCCAGCTTTTCAAACAGACTATCCACCGCTTTTTGGAACTTTTGGACCACTGTTTTCCGTCTCCTTTTTATTTTTGGCGTTGTTTTTATCAGTTTTCTGAGAATTGTTAGTGGGTGGTGGTGTAGAAGTCTGTTTGTTTTCCGTTTTACCGATTTTTCTCACAAAACCGCGGCTCAAAAGGGAATTGGCTTCTTCTTCATTGGAAATATCAATTTCGCTATCTGGAGCATATTCCTTTTTTCCTAAAACGACCGTGATATTGGCTAATACTTTCATATTAAAGCTCCTACTTAATGGTTACACACATTGTTGCGTTAGGACGATAAGGTACAATCAACGGAGCTGATTGTAAGAGCATCCAACGAACGGCAGGGTCATTTTCTAGCCAAGATTTAGAAAAATAACGGGTTGATTGAAAAGCGGCTTGTTCATCTTTAATGGCTCCATAACAGCGCACGCCTTCAACGCCGCTACGACTACCTAACAAAACCGTATTTTCAGGAAGAATTTTCTTTTCTGTATCATTTTCGATATATACATCGTTATATACCCAAACCTCAAAATCGCCAATGTTACCAACAAATCTGGCTTTTTCATTACCCAAGATTACAGGGTCAATGTTCAAAGTGTTGTTTGTGCCTCGGCGATAGTCCAAATATTTTTGAACAAAAGGATTGTTGCGAAAGATTTTCCAAGCGGAAGGCTCTAAAATCACGGTATTAGCGACAACTCCTGATTTGGATTGAATTGTTCCAGCCCAATCTTCGAGATTGTCTAAAATGTTTACGCTTTCTTTGTCCCAAGTGTTTTCACCGGCAAGAACTTTCGTAAATGAAGCATCGCGGCCAAAATCAACGGTTACAGAAGGGTACCCATCACCAGCTACCGTGATTTTTCCGGTGCGGAGAACTTCCGAAGCCATAACTTCTTCTCTACGAGTTAAACAATCAAGTTGATTGCTAAGTGTTACGGCAACGGCTTTTTCCAAGCGTTGAGCAGGTGTCAATTCTCCGCCAATTCTTTCGCCTGCCATACGTTTGAAAGGCATATCCGGCGTAAATCTTCTTTTATCTTTGACATAAGCCGGTTTGAAAGATTTGGTTTGATAGCCTTCGTGTTCAACGACTTTTCCGGGCATTAACGGCGAAACAAACGGAGAAATTCTCGGTTTGCTTTCTTGCGTATCAAAATAAATTTCTTCGGTGTCGGAGCGGAGTTCTTGAGAAAAGAACATATCCAACAAAAAAGAAGGTGGAGTTTTTAAGTTCTCCACCACTTTAGTTAAGACATGAGTTGAAAAAATATCCATTTTCGTTTCCTTATGCTTGAGTTTTCTTAATGAAAATGCTCTTTTCGCGGAGCTTTTCGGTTACGGTGTCCTCGGTGAAACTACTATCGAATGTCAAAGCATCCGAATTAAATTCACCTGTAAAATAAACCACGGCCTGTTTATCTTCACTTTCAGCGTTGACGTTTTCCGCCAAAATTGCGACAGGGATTTGTGAGCCATCGCTCACGGAAGAAACGGAAAGTTTGTATTTTCCTGATTCCGTAATTTTTCCTAAAACAGTACCTCGGGTATAATTTCCTGCGGTAACATTTACTAATCTGGCAACCCTCGGAAAATCACCAGCTAACAAATTATCTGGCTTGAGAGTGCCTTCGTCTTTACAATTTGCGTACATTTTATTCTCCGTTAGAAGAAGTTGCTAAAGAGGCGACACGTTGAGCGAAAACGTCAATGTTGTCTGGCATTTCCGAATTTGCCGGTACAATTTCGGGATTAGCGATTGTAGCCATGGCTTTCTCAAAGGGGGAAATAGCCTGTTGTTTAGGCATTTCTTTCAAAAGCTCGATAATTTGAGATGATGAAAGGTCCGTGCTAACCAACATTTTATTTGCAATTTGCTCTCGTCCTTGAGCTTCGTTGCTGTCAAAGACTTCTTTCATTCTTTGACGTTCTTGTTGTTTGATTTCCTGTTCATTCATATTTTCAGTTTCCTTTTCTTTGTTAAGGTCTGTTAAAATTCGCTCGAATGAGCTTTGGCGATTAGCCAGACCTTGCCAAATCGCCTTTTTACCGACAAATACATCTCCTTGCCCAAAATCTTTGATGACAGTTTCGGTTGAAACATCACGATAAAGGGCAATTTTATTGATGAAAACTTCGGCAAGAGAATCTAATCTATTTTGAATATGAGCTAATCCTTCAGGAGTTTCAGGATTAATTCGTTTTAATGGACTTTGCGAAGAAACAATTTCGATTTCATTTTTTCCGTCTTGACGTTCATAGACGGCAACGACACCAATAGAGCCAACCAGCGCCGTATCTGTAACAACAATTTCATCACAGGCCGCCGCAATCCAATAAGCTCCGGAACAACAATTTCCTGAGGCATAAGCAATAATAGGCTTTTTCCCTCGGGCTTGATAAATCATATCGGCTAATTCGGAGCAACCATTAACTTCACCGCCGGGGCTATCAATATCAAACAAAATGGCTTTTACTTCTTGATTTTCTAGTGCCTCATTAAAATCTCTGGCTAGAAGTTCATAAGAAGTCGCGCCACTAATCACCGTGAAAAGGTTTGCATAACGGAATAAGGGGCCGTGAATAGGAATAACTGCGACATTGTTTCTCACGGAAACAGCATAAGTATTTTGCAATTTCCTTCCCAGTTGAGCTGCGATGGCTTCCGGATTGGCATTTTGTCGCTTGGCTATATTTATTATATTTTCTAGCGTATCGCTTGTCGTAGCCCATGGTTCATTGGTTATTTTGTTCCATATTCTCATTTGTATTTTCCTCTTGTGTTAAAAGTTCAAGATTTCCGTTTTCGCTTGGAGAAATGCCAAGCTCTTTCATTCGTTTGAGTTCTCTTACCCTTTGCATTAAAACTTCTTCCCAGTCTAACCCTTGAGAAGCGCATTCATCTTCTAAAGTTGATAATCCGGTTTCCATTCTGATTTGAGAGGCTTGAGCTTCTTTAACTGGGTCAACCCAACCACGCCCGGGGCCTATCCATTTACAACGACACCAAGCGGCTTTGTTTTCATAAAAGTTAGGGGCTTCAATAAGCCCCTTGTTGACACATTCTTCCAGCCATAATTCAAAGACCGGTTTAGCCCAATAGTTGATTATCCAACTCCTTCGACCGTTGAAAAATCGCCAAGCCTCAATTAAAGAAGCCCTTGCAGATGAGTAATTTGTCTTAGAAAAGTCTTTCATTAACAGCTCCAGCGGAATATTTAAGCCGGTTCCGATATGCCTTAAGACATTCTCAACAAATGCGGAATAACTGGAATTAGGTCTGCTTGGCGTAAAGGCAGAAACTTTATCCCCCGGAAATACCGGAATGATTGAGCCGCCCTCTAATTTAACGCTCCAGTCTTTTCTTTTTTCCAAGTAATCATCAACAGATTCTCCAAACATTTCGGCAATCGCTTCGCTATCCATTGGCGTTTCAATAAAGGCGGCAATCATGGCATTAACTACGGAAGCCTTTAACTCTGAACGCTCATAATGGTCCAACATCTTAAAAAGTGGCATAATTGAAGTAAAAAGCGGTTTTCCACGGTTTTGCCCGATACGCTCGGGGTGATGAATATGTAAAATGAGCTTTCGACCGAAAGAAGTGCGTGCAGGGATTTTTTGCCATTTATTGACACCTTTATTATAATAGTAGTCATTCGGATAATATTTACTTATCCAATAATTTTTGGCTTCTCCGTACTTGTTAATCTCAATTCCGTCCCTTAAAAACTCATTATTTTGTTGAAAATTAGGATTTGAAAGTCTATCCGGTTCAATTAATTGAAGACAGGTCGCAAACGGAAAATCTTTATTTTCTCGCCATAAAACCAAGGCGAGAGCTTCTCCGTTTTCAATCACAGACCTAAAGATTAAGGCGGTTTGTGAATTGAAGTTTAATTTTCTTGCGGCATCGCAATAATTACTTTCAGCCCAAATTCTCCATAACCCTTCGACTTTTCGCGCCCATTCTTCCAAATAATCAAGACTTAGCCCTAAAATTCTATGGTCTGGAATAGAAACGAGTTTTAAGCCATTTCCGACAACATTATCGACAAGAGTTTGAATAGCTCCGCTGGCAATTCCATTATTACGGATTAAGTCGCGTGAACGAGCTACAAGAGTGGACAGCTCTCCCTCTAGCTCCATATCTGCAGAATGTCTAATCGGTCGCCAGCTTAACAACTCTTTTGCAGAAAGTGAGGCTCCTTTATAACTTGTATCATCCATTATTTTAACCTTTTAAAACAAAAACAGCAGGATTTTTATTTCCTGCCGTTTGAAAATTTATAGTTATCTTTATTTTTGGTCGTTGTATTTTTTTACTGGCTTGCATTTACTCTTTTATTACCAATTTACGACACCTGCAAATTTTGCATGAGTCGTGTTTTCCAATGGTTTTATTAAGTTTAACTGGAAAATATAAAAATCTACCCAGAGGTTCACATTATCTCCACACATAGTGCAAAGCAAGAGGTCTTTCTGGGTTTGTCCCGTATTGTTTTTTATGTAAGTTAAGCTCTGATTGCTTCAAATACACATTTAGGGTCATAGGCAATTACATTTAGCAATACTTTTGCAGGACCTTCAGGTTGGCGTTTCCCTTGTTCCCAGTTACGAACAGTTGCCAGATTGAATCCGAATGTATCCGCAAATGCTTCTTGAGTTAAGTCTAACTTTTCGCGCAATTCTTTAACATCAATATTTTTAACTTCTACCTTATGGACTTTTGCTCCATTAGGTTCGTTTTTAGCAAAACTCAAAGCATCTTTGAGGCCATTTAATATTGACATTTCTGTTTCATTAAATTTTTCCATGTCTACCCTCATATTGTTTAACCAACTCTTTTAAGAGTTTTGCATATTCATTTTTTGCAGCCTCTGAAATATTTTCCATTACATTTTTTGCAAATGCAGAAATTAAAAACAGAGGAATATTATCATTATGATAATAGTATATAATTCTATAGCTTCCACTTTTACCTTGATTAGGTCTTGCCCATCTTAGTTTTCTTAAACCGCCGGTTCCTGAAATTAGAACACCAGCTTTGGGATTTTCTGCCAGAAAATCAATTAAAGAATTCTTTTCTTCATCTGTTAAATGTTGCTTTGCAAAATTAACAAATTCCCTTGTTTCTACTACAGTTATATACTTATTTATCATAAATTATATTCCTATACTACGCCATTGGCTTATAAATGTCAAGGAAAAAGTACGCCAATGGCTTATTTTTATTATTATCGATAATGATATATCTAAAATATTTATATATTATGAATCAAAAACTCACTCTAATGACTTTTCTTTTTTTAATTCCCTTTGCTTGGCTTATTTTTCCTTGCAAATATGAAATATATTCTTTTAGTTTTGCGGCATCGGCTTGAGCGTAAGATGTTGAGCCGACACCATCCACATTAACGCTGACGGTTCTTGCTCCAATCATAAGCTCATGATAAGCCAACTCCGCTTCCTCTAATTGTTTTTCTAAAATTTCAATCTTTGTCATTGTAAATCCTTATAAATATGGGTCTTGTGCTTTGACTATCTTTGGCAAAATATCAAGTTTTGGTTTTTTCTTTGTTGCCGAATTAACCTTTTCTTTACTTTCTGGAATAAGAGCTTTCTCTAAATTCCGCCATTTTGTTTCGGTAAATTGTTCTATACCAAAACTTATGCTTGCAGCTCTGGCGTAAACACGACAATCAAGAGCTTCGTTTCGTTCCCTTGTTTTCTGCCATTCGCGTTTTTGATAGCCTCTAACCATTTTTGTAACAAGTTGTTCGGCGGTTAATTGTTTGAAATACTCGCTGTCATATTTGGGAAAATGACAATATCCGGCAGGATAGCTCTCGTCTTCATTTTGAGTTAGCCTTAAAAATTGGTATAATTCCGATTTTAGAATTGATGTACCAACGCTCCAAACTTTAGCTCCGCGGCGAAGTCTTTTGCCGTTGATGTTCAAATCCACCCTTGTCGGCAGGCCTAATGGCGTAACGCCGCTATCTGTTCCTTTGATTGCCATAGCAAAATTTATGGGTTGTTTACGCACCCAGTTATATACTTGTTGCGTTGCAAAACCGCTATCTATAGCAAAGCGTGAGATTGGCAACATTACACCGGAAGAATGTTCAAAGTATCGTTTAGAAAATTCGCTTAGTTCGTTCCAAACTTCTTCTCTGGCGGTATCTCCGTTAATGATGAAGTAACCAACCGACCAGCTTTCCTTATTTCTGCCCCAAGCAACGACTTCACATTCTATACGGTCTTTTTGGACATCGGCTCCGGCGGTTAAGAATAAACCACCGCTGGGGACGATTTCTTGCTGATAGTCTTCTCGCTTGTCAAAGAGAATCTGCCATTCCGGAGCTTCTCCTTTTTCAAGCCACGTTTCTCCTAAAACGGTATTTACCCAAACTTTTAAGAGATTGTCCTTATTCTTAGCGTCCAAGAATTGTTTAACGGCATCCGCCCAAGAAAACCACCCAACCGGAGAATATAAAGAAGAAAGATGAAAACCTGCGACAATACTTTTAGGATTTGTTTTTTCCCAAATACCATTTTCTAACATCCAAGTTTTTAAGTGTTCTTCAATAATTGCGCCACAGTGTTCGCAAATGTAGGTTGCCGTGGCAGGGTCATCATTTTCAAAATGGATTTGTTTCCATTTAAGCGATTGCCTTTTGTTGCAATATGGACACGGAACCATATAATGACGTTGGTCTGATTGTTCGTATTCATATTCAATTCGGCTAACACCTTGAATAGTCGGTGTCGAAACCATAAAGATTTTACGGCGATTGAAGGTACTTGTTCTTTTGATAGCCAAATTTACAGGGTCGCCTTCACCTTCAACATCTCCTTTATAGGCATCTATTTCATCAAGAAAAATATAGCGGACCGGCATTGAACGAAGTCCGATAGCGGAGTTTGCACCGGTTAAAACCAATACGCCACCTTGAAATTCTTTCATCAAAGTTGTGTTGCTTGCATCTTTGGAGCGGCGATCACTGATAACGCCTTTTAATTCAGGAATTGCCTCAAACATCGGGTCTATACGAGTTTTGGAAGTTCTTTTGGCACCGTCAACGGTTGGCATAACCAACATAACGGGTCCGGGGGATAAATGAACAATATAACCTAAAAAGTTATTACCAACCTCGGTACCACCAATTTGTGCGCCTTTCATAAAAACGACTTTTTCAATACCGGAATATGGAGAAAGACAATCCATAATCTCTTTTAAATATGGCGTTCGTGATGTTCGCCATTTTCCGGGTTCCGCTGATGCTTTTTGCGAAAGAATCCTATATTTATCTGCCCACTCGGATATATTCATAAGCGGGTCCGGCTTTAATCCGGCATTAAATCCTTCATTGTAGATTGCAAAAGCATCAGCCACTTTCTAAAATTTCCTCAATAACTTGTCGTATTTCTTTAGTTAAAATTTCGTGTATTCGGTTTGTGTCGCTTTCTTTGGCAAGCATTGAAGCCACTCTGTCCGGTATATTCAATAAGGCATCTCGTACCATTCGCCCTTTATTGAAAGCGGCAATTCTAACGCCGTCAGCCGACACCAACATTTTGGCGGCTTCCTTGTTTTTTGTTTCAAGATATTTGACTTTTTCAATTTCGCTTTTTATTCGTGTTTTTAGTAATACAGTTGACAGATTACCTAAGTCATCCATACCACCCAGCGCATTTTTACTACTTTTCATAGGCTGACGTATTGCCGCGATAGCCATATCGGCTTCTTCTTCGTTGATTTTGCCGTTATGTAATTTGATTGTCCCGTTGTTTACTAACTTATTTACATATTGTCGGGTATAATTATGTTTTCTGCCCCATGCCGCTTGCGTGATATATGCCATAACTTACTAAACTTCTTTGTGATATGCCTATGAAAATCATTGCAACCCTATGTGAATATATTATAATGTCTGTATGAAAATTAAATTTGTTACACATAATCTAAAAGTTACTGGATTTAAGTATTTTTGGTTAAAATATGTAAGGGGCTTTGACCCTACGGTTCATTGTGCAAAGTGCTTACTTGGCGATTATTCCCAAAAAGTAAATCTCTTTATGCCGGTTAATACCGAAATTGAGCTAAATGAATTTTCAGACTATAAATGTTTATATCTTTGTGGCGTAATCGGTTATGTAAATAATCTTCACGTTCCCTTTGTTCCAAGCGATAATGAAAATGATATCATTACCGCTGAAACATATCGGGGAGATAAAGTCATTATAACCGGAGCAAAGCGTTTGCCAATTCCACCGTTAGAAAATGGTTATAATGGTTTATCTCGTGCTTTCACATCTTGCCGTAATTATCAATTTGGAGTTAGTTACCTTTTGCCAATGCAAGATGATAAGCATTGATGACATCTTTACTTCGACCTATAGGCTTTCCGTCCGGATGTAACATCTCAAATTCGCGAGTGATTGATTCTTCAATGGCCTGTTTGGGCAAAACAATATTTTTTACTCCAGACATACACCAAACTCCCGGATTATGACGCTCAAGTTTTGCCTCGGTTGCATTGATATATCTACGCCCCAGAGCAATAGCTTCTTTTTGCCGGTGAAACTTTTGATAAAACCAATGTCCTTTTCGGAATAATGCAGAAAATCCGTCATCATCCAAGAACTCTATATATCGGTGTGATTTAGCTTCTCCGGCATAAGTCGTTCTGTCTTGCAAATCTATTTTTTCTCTGGCTCTACCTGAAAAATAGATTTTGCCACCCATACGACACATCGCATTAACAAATGTCAAAACATCGTTTTCGGCAGTCATACTGTCAACGGAATTAAGAACATAGTCGCAAATAACAATATCAAATAATCCTTTGGTTTCTAATTGTTCACAAAGATTATCTATCATTTTATGGACCATTGTCGAATCAATAAAATTTCCTTTGCGATAAAACAACTCAACGCCATGTATGTCGTAGCCGATTTTTCGGAGCTTTCTCACATAATCAGCTTGTCCACAGCCAAAATCCAAAATCCGTTCTCCTTTTTTGTAATTTGGAATTAAACTTCTTTCGTATGTAGGAGAGGCGTTAAATGGTTTTTCGACTTCTTCATCATGACGTAATCGGAATTTCTGAGCGAAAGTTTGAATAAATGTCGTTTTAGCCAGATGTTCATAAGAGAATTTGCCATACTTTTTATTTAAGAATTCCTCGGCAATTTGAGCTTTATCGTTTGGAATCCGATAAACTCGTGCCGGAATTCCCATTGCGCGACAAGCCAAAACATATTGTCCGGCGTGGATAACCTTGCCGGCTTGTGTTGCCACACAGGCTCCCCAATTACCATACTTGATTATGAGCTTGCAGATTTCATTACGGACATTTGCCATTTTGGCACGCATATTACCACGGAGCTTAATCGGTGGTACCATTTCAAAACCAAGATTTTCACTCCTTCCAACCCAAGCTCTTTCATCTCCGCTATCAAAATCGGTGCCGTTGTGTAGTTGGTTAAAGCGAATTTCATCAGTTTGATTGATGTTCTTAGGCAAAAGATAAACCGGAGCTTTATCAATACCGGCGGCCAGCAGAGCTTTTGTCCTTTGGTGTCCGGCAACAATCAAATTTCCCGAAACAATAATAGGTTTGACAATTCCCAAAGTCTTTATTGAGTCCCTTAATGTTTTGAGAGATTCTTCATCTATTTGCCGAGGGTTATAATCTGCGCCGACTAAATCTTTGATGGGATAATCTAATTCTAACATTTGGGTAATAAAACCTTTGCTACAAAGCCATAACGAACGCCGTTTTCTTTTACAAAATTCTCGTAAGCATCAACCAAGCTCTGATATTCTTCTTCCGAAATATGGATTTTGTAACTGCCAAACGACAAGAATTTATTTGTTTGTGTCTTTTCTTCCTTTTCGCCTTCCAAGGGGTCCAAAAGTTCGTTGTCGTTATCTAACTTAAGGATATCATTAAGGAAATCATCATCAAAACCGGTAATTTCCAAATCAAGTCCATCATCAAGAATTAATTGCAACTGTTCTGATAATTTGCCTAAATCCCAACCGGCATTAAGAGCGATTTGGTTTTCTGAAATACATAAACGTGCTTTTTGGGCAGGGCTTAAGCCGCGAATAATCATTACCGGTACTTCTTCAACGCCCAACATTTCTCCAGCGGCTTTTCTTCCGTGTCCGGCAAGAATCATATCATTTTCATCAATAAGCATTGGAGCGGTCCAGCCGTTTTCCATCATGGAATTGGCAATTTGCATAATTTGCTCTTTGTTATGAGTGCGTGCGTTTCCCTCATATTCCTTTAAATCAGCCAGTTTGCGGCGACTATACTCAAGATTTGTGTTTACCTGTACTTTTTCCATAAGTTTACATCCTTATATAAAAAATGGCGGTTTTCCTAGAAAAACCGCCTAATTTGTCAACTAAATTATTGTTTTAACTTTAAAATCATAACAGATTGATTCAAAATAATTTTTTATTTTTGCTTATTCTGTGAAAAAATAACGCAAAACCTGATAAATCAAGGAAAAATCCCAAAAATGTCAACTATGTCAACCAAAATTTTTGAGCTATCGGCTTAAAATACGCCGCGCTTGAGCCACCCCTATAGGGTTTATCTTCCAGAAGGACCCAGAGCAATTTTCGGTGTCTATCAGGCATAAAAAAATGAGAGAAGTTGCCTATCGACACCTTTTCTCATCTTATCTAAATCATAACGGAAAACTTTTGAAAATGTCCATACAAAAAATCAGTGTATCAGAAAGAATAAGTTTTTTATAGTTCAATACAGCTCCATACAAGGGATAAACTTATTCTATGTTAAAAGCATCATCATATTTCATTACCCCATTTAATGGAAATGGGTTATTCGTTAAACAAAGAGCCATAAAGTATTCATCATCAACGATAAAAGGGGCTTTTATTCCATATCTACTTGCTGGAATATATCCTGATTTTGAATAATATTCGGGATATCCTAAGACAACAGAAAAGTCATATCCCAATTCTTTTGCTATCTTATGCCCTGTTTGAATTAAAGAAAGTCCTATCCCTTTTCTTTGATATTGGGGTGAAACAGATAAGGGGGCAAGAGCAAGAACTTCATGGTTATTTACTTTGGCTTTTGTGAATAAAATGTGTCCAACTATTTTATCATTATCCACTGCAACTAAAGATAATTCAGGTATGTAAGATGTGCTTTTTCTTAATGCCTTAACCAAATCTTGTTCATTACCATCGCTATGGACAGCTGTTTTGAAAGCCTCAGTTATAACATAGTTTATTTCTGCATAGTCAGTTTGTTTTTCTGCTCTGATTGTAAACATTTTTAATTTCCCTTTATTCTTTTGCTTAAGTGTAATTTGAGCCTTTATTTTTTTCAATGCTATTTTGTTATCTTTTCACTTAAAAAATCGAGGGCTTTGTTGAGCTTTTCATTACCGGAGCTTCGAGATATTCCCAAAGTCGTACAGATAAATTTCCAGCTTTTTCGTTGAGCTTTATACCAAATCAATTTTCTTTCAATTTCAGTTAGCATTGTAGTCCAATCCAAAACTTCATCAAGTCTTGAGAGTTGTTCGGAAGATGGGCGCAATCTTATGACACGCGGTTCTTGCTGGAGAATTTCCAAAGGTGAGTAAATGATATCAGGCCAAAAGCTCTTACATCTGGGCATTGTTACTGGCGGCAATTTCTTTAAGGTATAAATAGCTTCCTCAAAGCGGTCTAATATTTCCTGTCTTGTCATTTTAGCCATGGTACCCTTCCTTTGCCATTTTATCCAAGACACTGTCAAACTCATCAAACAAGCCAAATTCTAGAGCTTTTCGATATTGCATACCGCGCAATTTACAGCCATCATTGCGGTAGCTATATTCCATTTCAAGAAACTCACGCTCGCCGATTGTTTCTTTAAGCAAAGTCGTCATAATGTAGTCAACGGCTCTTTTGTAAGTGCTAAGTGTGTATTTGCATTTGTTTCGTTTGATGTCTTGCCTCATCAGCTCAACCTCTAAACACATAAACGCTTTGGGTGTTTCAGGTGTTTTGCTTTTGATTTCTTCTTTGTCTTGGTCGCTTAGTTCGGCAAGGATATGCGCGAGCTTAGGAAAAGTGGCAACTTTCTTGTATTTGAAAAGATTAAAACAAGCCTGTTTTAATTGAGCTTCCGAATAATCGCCTAATTCTTTCACCCATTGTTCAATGATTTTTTCAGGCTCTTGTCCTTCTTTGGGTTTTTTCAGCCAATTTGGCTCCCCGTATAAATCATACAAGACTTCAAACACGCAGTTCATAACCTTATGTTTCTTATTCAACATATCAACTACAGACATTAGGCTATTCCTTTCGATTTTAGCAACTCAGCAAAAGTCTTTTTGGGAGCTTGTTCTTCAGAACTTTTTGATAAAATATCCGAATGTAATGAGGATATTTTATTTTTTAAACTATTCTTATATTCTTGAGTCGTGGTCGTTGGGCGGACTTTTGGCTGGTCGTTTGTTGGACATTTGTCAGACTTTTGGCTGGTCGCTGGTTGGACGTTTGTTAAGCATTTCTCTGACTTTCGGCTGGTCATTGGCTGGTCATTTGCTGGTCGTTCGTTGGACATTTTGCTGGTCGCTGGTTGAATTTTGGTCTGGGAATCTTCATTTGTTGTATCTTGGAATAAGCTGTATTTTTTGATACTAATCAAAGAATATTGGTTGGTCGTTTTGATGGATATTACACCGGTCATTTTAAGCCTCTCAAGAGATGTCCTTACTTGTCGCTCTGTCAGACATAATGCCTGTGCTAAATCGACTCTACTGGTTATGATTTGTCCGCGCAATACATCAATGTTTCTCCACCGCTTGTCTTCATAGTTGGCAGATAAAAGCAAGTGCATAAATACCCTAAAGGTATTTGCATCGCGATACCATTCCCATTCAGTTATTTGACGGTGAATTTTAACCCAGCCACTCATAGGAAATATTCCAAGAAAAAAGGTTATTTCCTAACAATATTTGTATTTTTAGCTATATTTTCGCGTTCAAACGCAATAATACTATCGAGAGAATATAAAATTTTTCTGCCGATTTTGATAAAATGAGGACCAAATCCGTTGGTTCGCCAATGTTCAATCGTGTTGGGGTTGAGTTTCCAGCGCTGTGATAATTCCTTTGTTGTTAAGTATTTTGTATCTGTCATAATTTTTTCCTTAAAAAAGTTGAAATTTAGTTTCAACTTCATTTTTCTGAAAAAAATTATGATTTATAAGTCGGATAGGTCAGAATAAAACTCGGATTTCCTCGGATATTGAATTATCTAAACTCTTTAATCTCTTGAAATTTAGAATTTTTTACATCGGATGATTGTCCGACTTAATGCTTTTTATCTTGTGAATTAATCTATATTTAATCTGTAATATCCTTTAGCTTTATATAAAATTCTTTCCGAGATAGGGTGAGATTTGAATAAATCCATTAAGTGTTGAGTTCTTGCTCCACAATCAAATAGAATGTTTTTTCCAAGAACCCATGGATTATCAGACAAAGCGGCCTGATATAATATTTTGATAATGCGAGCTTGTAGTGGTCCAAAACAAAAATGAGTTTTATGTATTGTCAAAACATTATCGCTGAGTTCAGATTGTTTGTTGGTATCAAATAGAGGCAATTCTTCTTCATAAGATAGTTGGTGTGTTTTTTCAAAACATTGCAGATCCTTTAAAAAAATCATCAAATCTATTCGTTTGATGATAATTTTTTGTGGTTGGATTAAAAATTCTTCCGTTTGTCCATCGTCAGAGATGAATTTATTAATTGCTTGTTTGTGATGTCTGAATAAGAAATGACAATCATCAGGGGAGATACATTTACACCCCGAATAGGTAACACTATTACGGGGTGCTTGTTCTTTGGTACTTAATTTTACGGAAAATACTTTAATATAAACCGGTATCAGACCATTTTCTATACAATATTCAACATCTTTTACACTTCGGTGCCATCTGTTGGACACTTCGTTAAGATAAAAATAGTTCTTTATTGGAAATGGCATTTTTTTACAATCCTTAATACTAATTATCAATTTACTACTATGAATAGTAAAACTTATTATATATATCCTTTAAGTATAGTCAAGCAACTGATAATTGCATATTAGGATTTAGAAATTTATAACTTCCGATAAAGTATTTGCCACATCAAATACCGGTTTACTTGCTAAATGGGCATAATGTTTTACCATGGCTGTAGATTTATGTCCTAGCATTTGTGCGATTGCCGCTTCGCTATGTCCGTTTGTAATTGCAATACTTGCCGCGGTATGTCTTAAATCGTGAACTCTAAAATTTTTGATGTTTGCATTTTTCATTATAGTATGCCAAGCGGTTTTGAAATCAATATTATGTCCTTGGAAGTTTCTTCCTTTGATAATATATTCGGACAATTCTCGTTCTGGTCGCTGATATAACTCTTTTAAAATTTCTACGGCTTTACTGTTTAAAAAAATTGTCTTTTTTCCTGTTTTGCTGGTTGGTAAATTGATTAAATGATTGTCAAAATCAACCCATTCCCATTTACAAGTGAGAATCTCATTTTTTCTGGCGGCGGTTAAAAGAAGTAGTCTAATGGCGGCAACAGTATATACCATTTCTGGTTTTCTTGTTTCTGCATCCCTTAATTCTTTCGTAAAACGAACCATTTCTTCAGAGCTTAAATATCTAATTCTCAAATCTTCTTTATACCTTTGTACACACCTGCAAGGATTGGTGTGAGGAGGTCTTAGATTCCATTTTTCCATAAGGTTAAAAAGTAGATTTAATAAACTTAATGTTCTGTTAGCATTGTACTTAACTCTTGCTAAAGACCTATGCAAATGTTCAATATCAAGATTATTAATATCGGTTATTTTTCGATTTCCTAAAACCGGCTTTATATATAATCGCCACAAAGGTTCTGTATGTTTTAGGTAATTTTCTTTGTTTTCTTTCAAACTTGCGTAATCTTTTACATATAATTCCCAAAATTCAGTTAAAGTATCAGCTTCTCTTAGAGATGCTTTTTCTGCTTGAGGATCTTTACCTTCGTGAATCATTCTGAAAAGTTTGGCGGCTTCTTCTCTGGCTTCTTTACAACTTAAATTTTGAATATCTCCAAAAATATACCAGCGCTGAACACCACTTCTTCCACCCATAGCAGTTCTATATTTGATAATGTATTTTTTTTGGCCATTAGGAATAACTTTTAAGGCAAAGCCTTTTACCATATCGTCCCAAATATAATAAATCTTTTCTTTGATTTCAGCATTGTTAATAACTGTAGTGGTTAAAACTGTCATCATTTTTCTCCATAAAAAATTAACCTTTCGTTAATATTCTAGCTTATGGGTGGTCGGAAGCAAGCTCTTTTTTAGGAAAATCAATAACTTACATCTAAAAACAGCTTAATCCATAAAAATATGTTGATAAATTTGATGCGTGATAAACTATTGAATTTTAATGATAATTTCGGGGTGGTGGTAGCTCGGTGGTAGCTTGAGCCATAAAAAGGGGATAAAAACGCTATTTTTGAGTTGAATTTAATAGGCTAAATAAAAGAAAAAGCCCTTGAAATTCAAGGGCTTGGAAACTGGTGCCGATTGAGAGACTCGAACTCCCGACCAATCGATTACAAATCGATTGCTCTACCAACTGAGCTAAATCGGCAATAAAAAATCTAAATTTTTAAATTCAGCTCTATACATTACTTTACAATAATAATTCTGCCGAGCTACCACCGAGCTACCACGCCTATTACTGTTAGCTCCATTTGGCGACTCCTACATACAGCTCAATTTTAGTACAATTTGTTGTTTATAAAAGAAAAATACCTAAAATCAATCCTTTACAAACACCGCTTGGAACGGTTACAAATCAGTAGCTCTACCAACTGAGCTATGTCGGCATCAACGAAAGAGTTTATAACTTATCATTTTTTCTTTGTCAATAATATTTTTTTTGATTATGCTAATTTTTGTTTTATAGGAGGCAAAAATGGGGAAAATCATAGCTATCGGCGGTGGAGAAATCGGTAAGACCAAACTTATGCCCGACGGAACTCTCAAAACTTTTCCAATTCAGACCATGGAAATTGATATGGCTCTTGTGCAAATGGCAAACAAACCTCAGCCCAAAGTGTTATTTTTACCAACTGCCTCTCAAGATAATCCCTCATATATTCAACTCTTTTATCAATATTATGGCGATAAACTCGGTTGTTTGGTCGATGATTTGCAACTTATCTCTCAAACGTATTCAGATGACGAAATTCGTACTAAAATAGAAAATGCCGATATTATTTATGTGGGTGGCGGTGATACACGTTTGATGCTTGAAATCTGGCGCAAACATCATTTGGATATTTATCTCAAAAAAGCTTATGAAAAAGGCACCATTCTTGCCGGATTGAGCGCCGGTGCGGTTTGCTGGTTTGAATATTATGCTAATACCGATTATATGGAAACAGAGAATCTGCCGCTAGGTTTGTTAAATGGTTTGGGTTTTATTTCCGGTTTTGCAATGCCGCATTTTGATATTTTGCCATCATCTTTAAAACAAGATATTATCTCTTTGCTCAAACAGAAAAATTTAAGCGGTTTTGGCATTGATGAATGTGCCGCTTTGTTTTTTGATGACGGAAAAATATCAATTCTTTCTTCTCAAAACCAAAAAACGGTGGTAAAACTGCCTTAGTTTATATTTATTCTATGTTCGGAGATGTGTTGATGTCGGAAGATAAAAAGTTGCATAATCATAATCAAAATGCCGAAAAGATGATTGAGAAAATGCCAGAAAATAAAGATTTTGAAAAAGTTTCGGCGCTCTTCCAACTCATCAGCGACCCGACACGCCTTAAAATTATGTGGCTTTTGTGCCATTGTGAAGAATGTGTTAATGATATTGCCTGCGCCGTTAATATGAGTGCGCCGGCAGTTTCTCATCACCTGCGTTTGCTCAAACAAGCAGGCCTCTTGTCCAGCCGCCGAGAGGGCAAAGAAATGTATTATAAACTCTCAGATGATGCCCAAGCGCAACTCTTACACCGCTCCATTGATGATATTTTTGATATTCAGTGCCCAATAAACAATTAAATGGTTGTTTAATTGTTCTTGACAAGATTATTTTTTATGATACAATTAAACATATATTTAATTGTTTAATGGAGAGAGCCATGTTAAAGACTTATAAATTAGAGAATTTGGATTGCGCGCATTGTGCTGCCAAACTCGAATCCGCTTTTAATGAAATTGAGGGTGTGATTAAAGCATCGGTTAACTTTATGGCACAAAAATTGGTGCTTGAAATGGAAGATGAAAAAGTTGATTCCGTGTTGAAAGAAGTGGAAAAAGTCAAAAACAAAATTGAACCCGACTGCGAAATTATTTTCTGATAGGAGAATGACTTATGACAAAAAAGCTCAAGAGAAATCTTAAACTTATTTTGATTGCGCTCATCTTTTTTATGGTTGGGATGCTAGCTCCTCTGCCTGATATTTATGAAAAAGGTGTTTTTGTCATAAGCTTTTTAATCGTGGGTTTGCCAATATTAAAACGTGCCGGAAAAAATATTATTCACGGGCAGGTTTTTGATGAAAACTTCTTGATGTCTTTGGCAACAATCGGAGCTTTTGCTTTGCAAGATTTTGCTGAGGCTGCGGCTGTAATGCTATTCTACCAGGTGGGAGAATTTTTTCAAAGCTATGCGGTTAATCAATCGCGAAAATCGATTGCCGAGTTGATGGATATTCGCCCCGATTATGCCAATTTGCAAAAAGGAGAGGAGATTATCAAAGTTTCTCCGGAAGAGGTGAAAGTCGGTGATTTGATTGTTATTCGCCCCGGAGAACGTGTTCCTCTTGACGGTGAAATTGTTGAAGGTTTTTCTTCTTTAGACACGGCGGCTTTGACCGGTGAATCTTTACCACGAGATGTGGAAAAAGGCGATGAGGTGGTGAGCGGTTGCATTAATCAGACCGGTGTTTTGACCGTGAAAGTCAGTAAAGAATTTGCCAATTCAACGATAGTCAAAATTTTGGATTTGGTCGAAAACGCATCTTCAAAAAAAGCTAATTTGGAAAACTTTATTACCCGCTTTGCCCGCTATTATACGCCGACCGTGGTGATTGTGGCCGTATTGCTTGCCATATTGCCGCCAATGTTTATGGCTTCCGAAACTTTTTCTGATTGGCTCTATCGCGCAATTACATTCTTGGTTATTTCTTGCCCGTGCGCGCTGGTGATTTCCGTGCCGCTCAGCTTTTTCGGCGGATTGGGTGCCGCATCTAAGGCCGGTATTTTAATCAAAGGCAGTAACTATCTCGAGGCTTTGGCTCATGCTGAAACGATAGTTTTTGACAAGACCGGAACTCTGACTAAAGGTAACTTTAAGGTGATGGATATTCATGCCACCAACGGACATCCCGAAAAAGTTTTGGAAACAGCTGCTTATGCCGAGGCATTCTCCACACATCCGATTGCGCTTTCCATCAAAGAAGCGTATGGCAAAAAGATTGATGAGAAAAAAGTTGCCGATTTGCAAGAAATTCACGGTCAAGGTATGACTTTGAGGCTGAAAAACAAACATATTGCCGTTGGTAATGTTAGATTGATGCAAAATCTCAACATTGAATGCCCAAAACTCAATGTTATCGGTACGGTGATTTTTGTGGCTGAAGAAGGCAAATATGTGGGGCATTTGGTGATTGCCGATGAGATTAAAGAAGATGCGGCGCATGCTTTGCAAATCTTAAAAGAAAACGGGGTATCGCGAACTGTGATGTTGACCGGAGACCGCAAAGAAATTGCCCTCAAAATTGCCGAAGAATTGCGGATTGATAAGGTTTATGCCGAGCTTTTGCCGGTTGATAAAGTTAATCAACTCGAGGAGATTTTAGCGAACAAAGAACAAGGCGGACAACTCATTTATGTGGGGGATGGTATTAATGATGCGCCGGTGTTGGCTCGTTCTGATGTCGGTATTGCCATGGGCGGTATCGGTTCCGATGCAGCGATTGAAGCCGCCGATGTGGTGATTATGACCGATGAACCTTCTAAAATTGCCGAGGCTATGAAAATATCTGCCGGTACACTTGCCATCGCAAGACAAAACGTGGTCTTTGCCATTGGGGTTAAACTCATTATCTTGGGCTTAGGTGCTTTAGGATATGCCTCAATTTGGGCAGCGGTATTTGCCGATGTGGGTGTTGCCGTGATTGCTATCTTAAATGCCATGCGCGCTTTGTTCTTGGCTAATAAAAAATAATCTTTTACGATTTCTGTGGACAAAGTTTCTTTAATACTATTGTTGATTTTATAAGTTGTGTTATCTATATTTTAATTGTTGCAATAATAGTTGAGAAGTTTGAAAAATGTCTGGAAAAACCAAAAGATTTTTTAAAAAATTAGTATCATGGCTTGGCTTGTTCTTTTTTGCCTTTGCCGCTTATATGCTTTATAATCAGCTTTCAAAATATTCTTGGGCTGATATAAAAAATGCGCTTTTGAGTATTCCAGCTGAAAACTTGACTTATGCATGCATCGCTTCATTTTTTGGTTATGTGGCTTTGTCTTCTTATGACTATTTGGCACTGAAATATATTGGCAGAAAGCTTGCCGCTTGGAAATGGATTTTTGTCGGCTTTATTGGTTTTTCGGTCAGTAACAATGCCGGACATGCCATTGTTTCTGGTGGAACAGTCAGATATCGTTTCTACACACGTTGGCGCTTTAAGGCGACTGATATTTTGCGCATGGTTACTTTTTCGGGTTTTACCTATTTGTTTGGCTGCTTTTTGCTCATCATCATCGGCTATTTCTTGACCCCAGACCATGCTTTTGGTGAAGGTTCAGCCTCTAAAATGACAACATTGATTACAACAATTGTGGCTGTTATCGGTTTGGTTGTTTATTTCTGGGCAACTTTGTTTTACAGAAAACCACTTATTATCAAAGAAGTGGAATTTGATATGCCGAGTTTCAAATTAGCGTTGGAGCAGACTATTCTTGGTGCGGCGGATATTTTGCTTGCTTCTTTGGTTTTGTATTCCGTCCTCATTTCTTTTGTTGATATTCCGTTTGATTTGTTTATCGGCGTGTTTATCATTGCGCAAGTTTTGGGCGTGTTTAGCCAAGTGCCGGGGGGATTGGGTGTGTTTGAAGGTTTGTTCTTATTCATCATCCCCGGAGGAAGTGACCAAATGGCAAACTTGTTCGGTGCGCTCTTGGCTTATCGAATCATCTACTATGTTTTGCCACTGATTTTATCAAGCATCGTGTTGCTGATTTATGAATGGTATTTGGGGTATCAGCACCACAAAAAACTGGCAAGAAAGATTTAGAAAATTTAGCCTCGTATGAATACGGGGCTTTTTTTTTGTTTTTTTTCTAAAATCTCTTGCAGAGGGGTGAAAATTGTGGTATATTCTTTGCAAATAACTTAAGAATTAACATTATTATTAACTGCCCCAAAAGGGGCATAAAATTTTTATATATGGAAACAAAAAAAATTTTCGACCGAGCCGGTTATGAGTATGCATTGATTAATGTCAAAGGTGGTATCAGAGGTTATGAGAGCTTTGTTACTTTTGATGAAGATGGCAAGCCGGTGGTGGTGCGTAACGGACAAGAGGTTAAATCATCTTTCTTTACCGACGGTTCAGGCCGTTGGGCAAAGTTGATTGATTCATCTAACCCTGAAAAGGTTGCCAAGGCGCTTAAAAAAGCTGAAAACCCCGTCATTGCTTATCAGAACGGAGAAATCGTCTGTCAGATGGTGCCGATGACTGGTATCTTGTGGCATAACAAATTGGGCAGAAAGTTCTATCTTGCTTCAAAATATGAAAAAGAGGAGCTGGAGGCTGACGGATTGCCGTATATTACTGCCGAAAGTGACGGAACATACGAAAGTCTTCGTTATATTGCTTTTGACGGACAAGAGCAAGTTGCCGTACCGAGAGAGCTTTATAACGAAAAGAACCGCCGCTTTGTGGTTGGTGTGAGCTTCAAGGCTCTTGCTTATGCCAAGATGGCAAAGGAAGGTAACGCTTCTATTGCTATCAAAAACGCTTTGAAGCCGGTTTATGCACGTAAGGCAGATACCGGTGAGTTTATTATGGCACACACAAACGGAGCGTATGAAGCTGCTGAATATGCTGTGGATGATGTATGGCAGGTGGAATATTGTTCCGGTGGCGGTAGCTGGGGTGTTAAAAACGAAGAGTTCTTTGCCCGCTACGAATTCCACGCCGTGGACGAAGAAGGACGCGCTATCTTCATTGCCAAAGCTGCTCGTTACGTCTGGGTTCACCTGTTTGGAGATTTCATCGGTTGTATCCCACAATGGGGCGATGCGATGGTAGCGATGAGCAACCCTCAGGTCAATATCACCAAGCCGGATGACGTATATGCTTGTTCATATATCGAATTCTATGGCAAAGAGGATATGGAGGGAGCCTACATTGTGGTTGATGAACTCTATCTCGGTGCGCCCGAGCCGGTAGTTACCGAATTTACCGATGCACTGGCAGGATTTGTTGAGACGACTTTCGGTATTCCGAAATCATCTATCAGTGCTTCTAATTTGTGTGGTTTTATCCACGACAAATTAGCAGTGCCGAGCACGGAAGGTCTAATTGAAAAAATATCTCTTGCTGTTATGTAAGAGATATTTCCATAAACAAAAAAAGGGGATTTCATTATGAAATCCTCTTTTTTGTTTTATGAAGCGTGAAGCCTACATAGATTACATTTCCATGCCTCGATTGCTTCTTAAAGGTGTTATAACGTTTGGTTGTTCTATAGTTTTTTCTTTTGATTGTACTATTGAATCTCTATTGCCTTCTAAATGAGAGTTTTTTCCTTGTCGTAATTCTGTTAGTATAAATTCACTTTTTTGTTGTGTGGACATATCATAAAAAGAGTGGGTGTCATTATTCTGATTTGCTATAGGATAGTTAAAATGTTTACTCGGAGAAGTTATCTTATAGTCGATTATATCCATACCAAATTCGTCTTGCTGTATATTACCTTTTTCGTCTTTTTTTAATTCTGGTGTTTTAATGGAGAAATATTGCAAACTATCGTCTTTTTTTCCGGATAATTCCAGCTTGTGTAATATTTCATCATAATCACTTTTATCTAATGTTAGAATTTGGTTGGTCACTTTCTCTATGTCTAAATATGGTTTTCCTTGAAAGTTTATGTTATTTCTTTGGGCGATTTCTTTAGGATGAACTGCCTTTGCATTTTCATCTAAATGACACCAGTTCTTCTGTATGTAATCTTGCGATTTATATTCGTATCCAAATTCTTTATTCCATAAACAAGCCGCTGCATTTAGTGCCTTAACCATATCATGATTTTTTTCATATTCTTGTGAAAATGCATTTAACAAGTTTTGGTGTCCCTCACAAACTGTATTTTGACTCTTATCTTTTCTTAAATGCTGATTTAACTGGTAGGTTGCCGCAGTTTCTATAGTATATGCATCAACTTCTTTAAGGGATGATTGTATAATTGTATTGGCCCAATTATTCTTTTTTATATTTTCATCACAGTCCTGACAAGAATGACGAGCTTCATGAATCATTGTTGTCATGGCGGCAATTTTTGCATCTTCCGAGTTAAGGTTGGTTAGATAATTGGTGTCAATAACAATTATGCCGTTACTGTAATGGCCTCCACATGCACCTTCTTCTTTTTGAATAAAAAATTTTGTTCCTTTTTCTATAGAAGAATGAAGAACTTCTTTGGCTATATCTGAATTTTGGCAAGCAGTGCTTAATAGTGATACGAAAATTTGTTTTTCTCTTTCAGAACCTTGGATTTGTCCATTATTTAGTGCTTTTTGTACAGCTGGGTCTATATTAGTATTATCAATAAATGGATTTGTATTATAAACATCAGAAAATTGGTTTATTTTGGCGTTTAATACTTTTTCATTTTCGGAAAGAGCCTGTTCTTTTGTCTTTAATGCGGTTTTGTCATTTCCAATGTTTTCATCAACAGAGGTGAGACTTTTTTTCCTTTCAGCTATGAGGGTTTGCAACTGACCTTTTTGTGAATCATATTTTTTATTTATATTATCAGTAATTTTATCAAAATGTGAAGATGTATCAAAATTTCCCAAATGACCATCTTTAGCATCTTTTTTGATATTTTCAAATTGTTGGTCAAATTGTTTTATTTTTTTACCGTGAAGTAATTTGGTTAAAAAATTGGCGGATTCATATAATCTTTGGGGAGGTGCACTTTTAACTTCGTCTTCAGATTGAGATAATGCGTTAAATTGTTGAGTAGCTTTTTTTCTTAAAGGCGGGGGAAGAGAGGCCAACATTTTATCTCTTTTATCACAAAAAGTTTTGGCTTGTTCTATTTCTTTTTTTTGAGAAGTTTCCAGCTTTTTTAGAGCATCAGAAAGATAATTGATGCTGCCTTGTAGCTTGTTCTTTTGATCTTCATTGCTTCCTATGCGTGAGCGAAGTTCTTCAATCTCTTGCTTTAAACTATTTGATTGCAGGGATTCAGGTTGTTGTTGTATAAATGAGAATATAGCTTCTTCTTTGTTAAGAAGTTTAAGTAAATCAGCATATTGGGTTATATATTCTTCATTTGTCATATGCCACCTCTTTTAATTTTAACATATATAATATTAATATATACGATTTTTAAAATTTTTTCAATATCAAATTAAGTGTACTTAATGTGATAACAGTTTGAAAAGATTGTATTTATATTCAGAATGTAAAAGTGTAGATGCTGATTTTAGATTTTATTTTTTTATTCTTCACCTAAATAGCTGTTGACGTCGGTAATGAAAGTTTCTTGAAAGCTGACCGGATCGTCATATTGAAACTGCAGATTTTCCAATTTACGATAGCCTAAATTTTCACCATATTGATTTTTGACCAGCACAATTTCTAAAGGCTGGCTCAAATTATATGTTTGCTGATAATTATATTCCGTATCGGTTTGATAGTTGATTTGTTGCAACTGATAGAGATTTTGATAATTTTCATTATAAATTTGTGTTATCAAATTAATTGTCTGTTCACAGCCGTAACAAGGCTCTCCATTAGTGAAGATAAAAATTTGTGATTGCTCGGGTTTGGGATTTTCCAACTCCTCATATTGTTCAAAGGTGAGGTTTGGATTATAGCCGCCTTCATAAACCGGTTGTTGCGCCAATACAGATGTTGAGGCAAAACTTAAAACAATTGCCGAAGCTATCACTTTTTTCATCTTGGTTCTCCTTTTATCAGAGTGGAGCGCAGGCATCCTCCAGCCACTCTTTGTGTTTGTTATCAAGATAAGGACTCATGGTTTCCAGCACTTTTTGGTGATAAACATTAACCCATTTTATCTCATCTTCATTTAAGAGATATTTATTAATCAAGCGTTTATCAAGGGGAACTAAAGTCAAAACTTCAAATTTTAACAAATCAGAATTTTCACATTCTTTGGTATAATATAGATTTTCAATGCGGATACCGAAGTCATTTTCTTTATAATATCCGGGTTCGATTGAAGTGACCATATTTTTATAAAAATGCGAATTTTTGGCTTGAGTGGAAATGCGCGGCGCTTCATGCACATTCAAGATGAAGCCGACGCCGTGTCCGGTACCGTGTTTGAAGTCCATATTTTCTTGCCATAATTCTTTGCGGCAGATGGCATCAAGTGCCAAACCGGTTGTGCCTTTGGGAAAGATTGTGCTCGCCAAAGCAATGTGAGATTTCAAAACAATGGTGTTGGCATCAACAATTTTTTGTTTGGAAATGCCTAAAGCTATGGTTCGGGTGATATCTGTTGTGCCGTTTTGATAATGTCCACCACTATCTAACAGCAATATGGAGTTTCTTTCCAACAGTTTATTGGTGTTTTTGCTCGGGTGATAGTGAACAATGGCGCCATTACTGCCGGTTGCGGCAATGGTGTCAAAACTTTTGCAAATAAACATATCATCTTCGGCACGATAGGCATCAACTTTTGCCACAATGTCTAATTCGGTTTTGCCTTTATAATTATTATCAAGCCAATAGAGAAACTTTATCATGGCAACGGCATCTTGCTTATGCGCCTCAATATAGCCTTGCAGCTCTATCTCGTTTTTGATGATTTGTTTGTTTCTGATAATGTCGCGGATGTCTTTTAAGTTTTTCTCACCGAAAATCTCGCAAATCATTTGCGGCAAGTTCTTTTTATCGACACCCAATTTGCCTTTTTTGACAGCTTTTAAGCTTTTTTCCAGTTTGTTCATCGGTAAAATATCGGCTTTATCGGTATTATCGGCAAACAAAGTGACAGAACCGTCTTTTTTTACCAAAGCAAAGGCTCTTAAGATGGGCGAATCGGGCAAAGCATCTGAGCGCAGGTTCATCAGCCAAGAAACCTCATTGGCAGAGGTGAGGAGGTAAGCATCGCAGCTGTTTAGTTTTATGGTTGGTATTATCTCACTAATTTTTTCTTCGGCGCAGATACCGGCATATTCTTCCGACAAAGAAAATACATGGGCTTTTTTTGAGCTCAGCTTGTTTCCGAATAAGCTTTTTTCATCACAAACGAGTTTGGCTTTGGGGAACATTTCCTTAAATTTAGAAATTGTTCCGGCGGAGATTGTCCATGGATTATACATTAAAGAAAATTTGCTGTTTTCAAAATGATTTTGCAGCCACAAAAAAGGAAAATCAGCTGAAGAACAGATAATTTCCACTTCTTCTGGATTGGTTTCCATTTTGGATTGGAGCTCATATCTGCCATCGGTAAAGAGATAAGTTTTATCTTGGCAGATGACTAAGGAGGCAGCAGAGCCGGAAAATCCGGTCAAAGAAAAAATTTCATTTTCTTCTTCTAAGATATCTTCTTCTAAAAACATATTGTTGCGCGGTAAGAAATAAGCATCAATTTTGTGTTTTTTTAAGTATGAGCGGATTTCCGGTAATGTCATATTATTTCTCCATTATGGCAGCACGCCAGTTTTCAAATTCAAACATTTTAACAAGTTTCAAGCCTTGTTTTTCGTGAGCACCAATGACCCAATCGACCTGCTCGTCAACAAAGCCGGATAGGACGCAATAGCCGCCTTTTTTCAAGCATTGATATAAATCGGGCGCCATTTCAATCAACGGGCGGGCTAAGATGTTTGATAAAATGATGTCATAAGGGGCATGGTTTTTAATCAGCTCTGAATGATAACCGTCACTGACTTCTACCTCCAGTTGGTTTTGCAAATTGTTATCAAGGGCATTTTGTCTTGTTACCCAAACCGCTTCTTCATCAATATCAACGGCGATGATTTTGCAGTCCTGCCATAATTTGGCTGCTGCTAAAGACAATATGCCGGAACCCGTACCGATATCCAAAATCTTTTTATGTTCGGCATTTTGTTTGTTGAGCCAGCTGATGGCTCTTAAGCAACTTTGCGTGGTTGGATGACTGGAGCCAAAAGCCGTGGCCGCATAAATTTTTAAAGCTAATTTATTGGTTTTTGGGGCTTGCTTTTCATGAATGCCGTAAATGAGAAAGTCTTCTACCTCCACAGGGGCAAACTCAATTACATAATCTTTGAGCCAGTTTTGACTTTCAAGATATTCTTTTTTATAAGGTGGAAGGGTGATGTTTCTTTGTTTGGCAGTGTTCAGAAAATCTGCTTCATCAAAATGATTGTTTTGGTAAGCCACATATTGCTCGGTGCCGTCATCATTGTAGTTGCAGCTGACAACGGTGAAATATTCTTCCAAAAATTCGGTAAAAATTTCATCATAATTTTCTGCACCTTCAAAAGTAATTTGCCAGCAGGCGCCGGATTTCTGGCTTTGCCAATTGTCTTTAATGTTATTCATCATTTTCCCCAATTTACGAATCTGTTATTTACTTCAATTAAAATATATTATATTAATTAGGAAAACATTAAAATTTTTTAAGAGAAAAATAATGAAAAAAGCTTTTATTTTATGCACTTTTTTGTGCTTAAATGCTTGTGTTTATGCAGGGGAAATTGATGTCTGGTCAGGAAGACGGGAGTGGGTTGCCGGCTTTAGTTCTTATGATATTGATTATAAGGACAATGTTACAAAGCTGGTAAAAACAGAACAAATTAATGAAAAAAGTTTTAAATTAAATGAAATTTATACTGCTTTTAAAGGCTATTCTGTTTTGAGCGATAAAACTTTTGAAAAACAGTATTATGTGAGGGAAAAAGTCAGAGCTAACGGTAATGTTGTTTTGAGTAGTGCTTCTATCCCTTATGAATATAAAAATAATCAAACCTTTGATATTTTAGGTTATGTCACCATTGACGGTAATAAATTTGCTCTTGTGCCAACAAATATGGATGATTTTGTGGTTTTGTTTGATGTAAAAACCGGAAAATTATATAACAAAACCGGAATGATAAAAAATAAGCACTTGGTTATTTTAGATGTTGATTATGTACCAAGTAATGCTGATTTCCGTTTTGAACCCGTATTTATAACAAATATTGCACAAACCAAACCTAATAAAGGTTATGATATAAAATTTGACGGCGTGCGTATGGAAAGAATGTGGTTTGTTTATTATGATTTTGCTGATGATGATTCAGGAAACTTTAAGGAATATAGTTTTCCTGCTAAACCGGCTCTGATTGGAATTAATGGTGTTAAAATTAAAGTTTTGGATGTGAGTGAAGAAAAAGTAGATTATATGATTTTGGATGATTAAAAAAATCTTGCGCAAATCTATTGTTTGATGTATAACCACACCGAGTTTTGAAATTTTTAGGGCAAAAGCCCTTGTTTTTAAGGAGTTATAAAGATGTCTGGACACTCCCAGTTTAAGAATATTATGTACCGTAAAGGTGCTCAAGATGCCAAAAAAGCAAAAGTTTTTGCTAAATTGGCCAGAGATATTACCATTGCTGCCAAAAGCGGTTTGCCTGAACCTGACAAAAACCCGCGTTTGCGTTTGGCAATCCAAGCTGCTCGTGCTGAAAGTATGCCGAAAGATAATATTGAACGCGCTATTGCCAAAGCCAGCCAAACAGCCGGCGGTGCAGATTATGTAAGCGCTCGTTATGAAGGCTTTGGTCCGGGTAAAGTTGCCGTTATTGTTGAAGCAATGACAGATAATAAAAACCGTACAGCCGGAAATATTCGTACCATTTTTGGTAAACGCGGCGGTGCTATGGGTGAAACCGGTTCCGTTACTTTTAACTTTGAACGTATTGGTTTTATTCAATATCCCGTATCTGTAGCCGAAGCTGACAAAATGTTTGAAGCTGCTTTGGAAGCCGGTGCCAATGATGTTGTGAGCGATGAAGAACACCACGAAATTGAGACATTGCCCGATGACTTGTCTGCCGTTACCGAAATTTTGGAAGGTCAATTCGGTACACCTTCGGCTTCTCGTTTGGATTGGAAAGCTAATGTGAAAACCGATATTACCGATTTGGAAACTGCACAAAAGTTCTTGGACTTTGTTGATGCTTTGGAAGACGATGATGACGTTCAAAAAGTTTATCACAATGCAGAGTTCTCTGAAGAAGTTTTGAAGGCTTTGGAAGCTGAATAGTTTTTGAAAAGTTATTTAATAAGGCGGAGCTTAAAAGTTCCGCTTTATTTTTAGGAAAGGCAAAAAAATGCGAATCTTAGGTTTGGACCCGAGTTTGTCCTCAACGGGGTGGGGAATAGTTGAAGTGGAAAATAATCACTTACGCTATGTTGCCGATGGTTTTATTAAAACAGATCCTAAATCTCCGTTGCCGGAAAGATTGACCGTTATTCACAACACTTTGAAAGATGTGATTAAAACTTATCAGCCGCAAGAAGCCGCTATTGAACAAGTTTTTTTGAATGATAACCCAACTTCTACCATCAAGCTTGGTATGGCCAGAGGCGTGGTGATTATGGCGCCGGCGCTGTTTGGCATTCCGGTTTGTGAATATGAGCCGACAAAGGTGAAAAAAGCGCTTGTCGGTGTGGGTAGAGCCGAAAAAAGTCAGGTCGAAACCATGGTAAAAGTATTGCTGCCCGGTTGTAAGCCTAAAAATAATGACTCGTCAGATGCTTTGGCAATGGCTATTACGCATTATAATTATCGTAACGCACGTGCTTTGGGAATGAAATAAATGTTGTTTGAACAAGTTTTGTCTGATGTGCGAAATCTTTTGAACGGAGATAACAGCGGGCATGGGACTGACCATGTGGAGCGGGTTTATGCTTTGGCGATGAAGCTATCCGAAGGCGAAAATGTAAACCAAGAGATTGTTGCTTTGGCAGCACTTCTCCACGATGTTGATGACTACAAACTCTTTGGAGACGATAATGCCAAAAACTTAATCAATGCCAAGAGAATTATGCAACAAAACAGGGTTGATGAGCAAACATCTGCTCAAGTATGCGATATAATTGCCCATATGGGATACAGCAAATGCTTGCAAGGTGTTCGACCGCAAAGCAAGGAAGGAAAAATTGTTTCTGATGCCGATATGTTGGAAGCAATAGGGGCTGTGGGTACCATTCGTTGTTTGGCTTATGCTCTTGCCAAATGTCATTCGGGAACAGACCAAGTTTTTGATAGAAATGTGTGGCCAGAAATTAATCTTTCGGCAGAAGAATATAAAAAGCCTAATCGAAAGTCTGATAACTTTATTAATCATTTTTTTGAAAAAATGCTCAAAATTAAAGATTTGATGATGACAGATGCCGGAAAAAAAGAGGCATACGTCAGGCATCAGTTTATGCTTGATTTTCTTTATGAGTTTTTTAGAGAAAATGATTGTCCCGATTGGATTGATTTTTTGGAAAAATTTGGCAACAAAAAATCTTGAATTTTCATTTTTATAACATATAATAAGGCAGATAACCTGATTATTAACTTTAAAATTTTATAATTATGGAGAAGAGTTTACCACTTATATTGGAAAAAATAAATAAGCAGCATAACAGATTGAAAAAACTGTTTAAAAATACTGGTCATTATTATCAATTTGTCAATTGTTTTGAAGAGGCTGATTTTGTTGAAAAGTTGCGTTTCTGTAAAGAATTTAAGCCTGTTCAGCAGATATTAACAAAAAAAGAATTTAATTATTTGTTGAATTTTTCAGAAATTCATCATGCGTATTCTTTAATTGCACAAATGGAATTTAATTTGGATTTTGGTTTGTGTGAAAAATTGTTGACAGAGAGAGTGCAGTGTCCGGTGAGCAGAGAATTTACATCTGTTTATCAACAGGTGAGATATACAAAGGCATGGATTTTCCCTCATGAAAATAATGTGATTGATATTATAATTGTAGCGCCGATTATTTTTTCAGATTCACACCCTACAAAAAAGAAAAAAGCGTTTTGTTTTTTTCCGGAGGCAGAATTTGTTGCTTTTTGTAATGAAAAAAGATGTTATGTTGTTAGAATGTTGAGCGGTCATTCTGCACAAGATGATATTAATAAGGCTCTAAAACCAAAATTTGAAGATAGATGGTTTTCTTTGTTGTCTTATTCTCGTTATGAGGATATTAAAAATGATATTTTTAAGTTTAAGAAAAAAATGATGCTTACTTATGAATATTATGCTGATTGCTTGTTAGAAGAAGCTTTGGGTGAAATATCTTTTGCCGATTTTGTCAGAAAGTATAACCGTTTTTCTTTTGCAGATTGGTTAAAAGTTCTAAATATTCAAAGTGAGAATGATGCTTTTATTTCTTTGCAACAAAAACATTGGAACATGATTGCTTATTTAGAAAATTTTAATGCAGTTACTGAAACTGTAGAAAAAGCAATTCATGATTATGAGCAAGATATAGCGGATGATGACGATGATGATGAAAATGGTGCTTTTTATACTCCATTCAATCAACAAGGTTTTTGGCTTTATCATGAAAAAGCAAGAGTTGTTTTTTATATTTATAATAACAACGGCTGGATTGCTGAAATTTACGTTAGAAGTAAATTGCAGATAGAATTTATAGTCTTGCGTAGGAAAATTTTATATGTGGTGAAATTTGTTAAAGATATTAACAATGAACCGAGGGTAAAAGAACTCTTATCAAAACAAAACTCCGTATAAAAGTGATCTGTACCCCATAAATTGGACAGTAAAAAAAAGTCCCGAGGGGTGTAAGTTAAGAGGAGAGATTAAGCAAATGGCATCGGCGTTGAGCCGGTGTCA